>JBHAFO010000238.1:0-7569 GCA_041856145.1 Alloprevotella sp. | reverse complement strand
CGAGTATTCGCTCGAAGTGCGTGAGACTAAGCGTGGTGTTGAAGAATTGACCAACGACATTCCTAATGTGAATGAGGATGCCACCAAGGATTTGGACGAGAACGGTATTATCCGTATCGGTGCTCGCATCCAGCCTGGCGATATCATGATTGGTAAGATCACGCCAAAGGGTGAAAGCGACCCAACGCCAGAAGAAAAGCTCTTGCGTGCCATCTTCGGCGACAAGGCTGGCGATGTGAAAGATGCTTCATTGAAGGCAAATCCTTCGCTCTCGGGTGTGGTGATTAACAAACGCCTCTTCTCTAAGGCACAGAAAACACGTTCTTCTAAGGCTTCAGATAAGATCACTTTGCAAGCCTATGATGCAGAGTTCAAGGAAGAGGTAGATGCACTCCGTGAGGTGATGTTGGGCAAGCTCTTGAAATTGACCGACAAGCACACATCTCAAGGTGTGAAAGACAACCTTGGTGCTGAAGTGATTGGCAAGGGTGCTAAGTTCACACGTGGCACACTCGAGAGCCTTGACTACACTGCCGTGTTGCTCAATAACTGGACAGAGGATGAACATACCAATGATCTTATCCGCACCCTCGTGGTAAATTACCAGCAGAAGGTAAATATCCTCGATGCAGCTCTCAAGCGTAAGAAATTCGCTTTGACCATCGGCGATGAACTGCCCTCAGGCATCATCCAAATGGCGAAGGTGTACATCGCTAAGAAGCGCAAGATCGGTGTAGGAGATAAGATGGCAGGTCGCCACGGTAACAAGGGTATTGTATCTAAGATTGTGCGTCAGGAAGATATGCCTTTCTTGGCAGACGGAACGCCAGTTGATATTGTACTCAACCCGCTCGGTGTACCTTCTCGTATGAACCTCGGTCAGATCTTTGAGGCTGTTCTCGGAGCTGCAGGTAAGAAGCTCGGTGTGAAGTTCGCTACGCCAATCTTTGACGGTGCAAAGCTCGAAGACCTCTGCGAATGGACAGACAAGGCTGGCTTGCCACGCTATTGCTCTGAACAGCTCTATGATGGTGCAACTGGCGAACCATTCGACCAAAAAGCCACAGTGGGTGTTACCTACATGCTGAAGCTCGGTCACATGGTAGAAGACAAGATGCACGCCCGCTCTATCGGTCCATACTCTCTCATCACGCAACAGCCTCTCGGCGGTAAGGCTCACTTCGGTGGTCAGCGTTTCGGAGAAATGGAAGTTTGGGCGATCGAAGCATTCGGTGCATCGCACATCCTGCAAGAAATCCTCACCATTAAGTCGGACGATGTGGTGGGTCGTTCCAAGGCTTACGAAGCCATCGTTAAGGGCGATCCCCTCCCAACGCCTGGTATCCCAGAGTCGCTCAACGTATTGCTCCATGAGCTGCGTGGCTTGGGCTTGAGCGTGAAGCTCGACTAAGGAATTTGCATTTTCCCCTCCTTATATAATAATAGGATTATGGCTTTCAAAAGAGAAAACAAGATAAAGAGCAATTTCACCAAGATCACGCTTGGCTTGGCCTCTCCTGAGGAAATTCAGAGCAACTCTTATGGTGAGGTTCTCAAACCCGAGACCATCAACTATCGTACCTATAAGCCCGAACGTGATGGCTTGTTCTGCGAACGCATCTTCGGTCCAACCAAGGATTATGAGTGCTATTGCGGTAAGTACAAGCGTCTGCGCTATAAGGGCATTGTCTGCGACCGTTGTGGTGTGGAAGTAACAGAGAAGAAGGTGCGCCGTGAGCGTGCTGGACACATCAATTTGGTTGTGCCAGTAGCCCACGTGTGGTACTTCCGTTCACTTCCAAACAAGGTGGGCTATCTCCTCGGTATTCCCACGAAGAAACTTGAGATGATCGTTTACTACGAACGCTATGTAGTGATCCAGCCTGGTATCTTGGGCGACGATTGCACAGTGAACGATGTACTCACAGAGGACGAATACCAAAACCTCCTTGCCAAGTTGCCTGAGAACAACGAGTACCTCGAGGACACAGACCCTAACAAGTTCATCGCCAAGATGGGTGCAGAGGCCATTTATGAGTTGCTCTGTCGCATCGACCTTGACGAACTCTCTTACCAGTTGCGTGACCGTGCCAACTCCGACACCTCTATGCAACGTAAGAACGATGCCCTCAAGCGTCTGCAAGTGGTAGAGGCATTCCGTGGTAGCAAGGATATCAACCGCCCAGAGTGGATGATGATCCGTGTCCTTCCCGTTACTCCTCCCGACCTGCGTCCACTCGTAGCCCTCGATGGTGGCCGTTTTGCCACTTCCGACTTGAACGACCTCTATCGTCGTGTCTTGATTCGCAACAACCGCCTCAAGCGATTGATTGAAATCAAAGCTCCCGATGTGATCCTCCGCAACGAGAAGCGTATGTTGCAAGAAGCTGTGGACAGCCTCTTCGACAATAGCCGTAAGAGCAATGCGGTGAAGAGCGAGAACAACCGTCCGCTCAAGTCGCTCTCCGACTATCTCAAGGGTAAGCAAGGACGTTTCCGTCAGAACCTCCTCGGTAAGCGTGTAGACTATTCTGCCCGTTCCGTTATCGTTGTAGGTCCAGAACTCAAGATGGGCGAGTGTGGTTTGCCAAAGCTCATGGCTGCAGAACTCTACAAGCCTTTCATCATCCGCAAGCTCATTGAGCGTGGATTTGCAAAGACTGTGAAGAGTGCCAAGCGTTTGGTAGATCGTCGCGATCCCCGCATTTGGGAAATCCTCGAGTTCGTGATGAAAGGACACCCCGTCCTCCTCAACCGTGCTCCGACCCTCCACCGTCTTGGTATCCAAGCATTCCAGCCTATCCTCATTGAAGGTAAAGCCATTCAGCTCCACCCTCTCGCATGTACAGCGTTCAACGCCGACTTCGACGGTGACCAGATGGCGGTGCACCTTCCTTTGAGCAACGAGGCAATTATGGAAGCACAGATTTTGATGCTCCAGAGCCACAATATCCTCAACCCTGCCAATGGTGCGCCTATCGCTGTGCCTTCGCAGGACATGGTGCTCGGACTCTATTATATTACAAAGATGCGTCCTGGCGCACTCGGCTCAGGTCTTACGTTCTACGGACCAGAGGAAGCCATCATCGCTTATAACGAAAAGCGCGTGGATGTGCACGCACCAATCAAGGTGATGGTCGATGACCTCGACGAAGCAGGTCGTCCTATCCGCCATTTGGTAGAAACCTCTGTAGGTCGTGTGATTGTGAATGAACTCGTACCACGTGAGTGCGGATTTATCAACAGCATCGTTTCTAAGAAAACCCTTCGTGGCATCATCACCACCGTGTTGAAAGGTGCAGGAATGGCACGCACCTGTGAGTTCTTGGACAACATCAAGAACCTCGGTTATCGCCAAGCCTATGTCGGTGGTCTGTCGTTCAACTTGGACGATATCATTATCCCCGAAACGAAGAAGGAACTCGTGGCACGTGGTAATGCTGAGATCGAAAATATCTGGGCAAACTACAACATGGGTTTCATCACGGACAAGGAGCGTTACAACCAAGTCATCGATGCTTGGTCACACGTCAATACCGACCTCAAGAAGGTGCTCATGAAGGAAATGACAGAAGCCGACCAAGGTTTCAATGCCGTGTTCATGATGCTCGACTCGGGTGCTCGTGGTAGTGCCGACCAGATTGCACAGCTCGCTGGTATGCGTGGTCTGATGGCAAAGCCTCAAAAGGCTGGTGCTGAGGGCAACCTCATCATTGAGAACCCGATCCTTTCAAACTTTAAGGAAGGTATGTCCGTGTTGGAGTACTTCATCTCCACCCACGGTGCGCGTAAGGGTCTTGCCGACACCGCTTTGAAGACAGCCGACGCTGGTTATCTCACACGCCGTCTTGTGGACGTATCTCACGATGTGATTATCACAGAAGAAGACTGTGGCACGCTCCGTGGTCTTGTCTGCACAGCCCTCAAGAATGGCGACGATGTGATTTCTTCTCTTGGCGAGCGCATCCTCGGCCGTGTCACTGTACACGATATTATCCACCCAACAACAGGCAAGCTCATTGTTGCTGCAGGTGAAGAAATCACCGAAGAAAAAGTGGATGAAATCGAGGCTTCACCCATCGAAACAGTCGAAATTCGTTCCGTACTCACCTGCGAAAGTCGTCACGGTGTTTGTCAGAAGTGCTACGGTCGCAACCTCGCTTCAACCAAGATGGTACAGATGGGCGAACCTGTCGGCGTGATTGCTGCACAGTCCATCGGTGAACCTGGTACACAGCTCACCCTCCGTACTTTCCACGCTGGTGGTATCGCTGGTGATGCTGCTGCGAACGCCTCTATCAAGGCACGTAGCGAAAGCCGTGTAGAATTTGAAGAGCTTCGTAGCGTAGAGACAGAACAAGACGGTAAGCCCGTTCAAGTGGTTGTTTCTCGTACAACAGAAGTACGCTTCATCGACGAGCACACCGACATCGTTCTCTCCACAATGAACGTACCTTATGGCTCTACTCTCTATGTGAAACCAGGCGAGAAGGTGGCAAAGGGCGCACTCATTGCACAGTGGGATCCTTTCAATGCCGTCATCGTTACAGAATCTGCGGGTAAGGCACGTTTTGAAGATGTGATTGAAGGTACAACCTTCCGCGTTGAAGAAGACGAAGCCACTGGTCTGCGTGAACGCATCGTGATCGAAAGCAAGGATCGTGGTCGTGTGCCTGTCGTACACATCTGTGATGAAAAGGGCAAGAGCCTCCGTCACTACACCTTCCCACTCAATGGTCATATTGCCATCGAGGACGGTCAGGAACTCAAGGCTGGTGACATCCTCGTGAAAATTCCACGTGCCGTTAATAAGGCTGGTGACATCACGGGTGGTCTGCCACGTGTAACAGAACTCTTTGAAGCACGCAATCCAAGCAATCCTGCTGTGGTGGCAGAAATCGATGGCGAAATCTCAATGGGCACTATCAAGCGTGGTAACCGTGAGATCATCGTTACCTCCAAGCTGGGTGAGGTCAAGAAGTATCTCGTACCTCTTTCCAAGCAGGTGCTTGTGCAAGACAACGACTTCGTGCGTGCAGGTACACCGCTTTCTGACGGCTCTGTAACGCCTGCCGACATCTTGGCAATCCAAGGTCCAACGGCTGTGCAGGAGTATATCGTTAATGAGGTGCAAGACGTATATCGTCTCCAAGGTGTGAAGATCAACGACAAGCACTTCGAGGTGATCGTTCGTCAGATGATGCGCAAGGTGCAAATCAACGAGCCAGGCGATACACACTTCCTCGAGTCGCAACTCATCGACAAGCTCGATTTTGCCGAGGAGAACGACCGCATCTGGGGTAAGAAAGTGGTTACAGACGCTGGCGACAGCGAAACCATGCGCCCAGGTATGATTGTTACCGTGCGCAAGTTGCGTGAAGAGAATTCACGTCTCAAGCGTGCCGACCTTCGTCCTGTGGAAGCCCGTGACACCCGTCCTGCCACTTCAACGCAGATTCTTCAGGGTATCACCCGTGCATCTCTCCACACGAAGAGCTTCATGTCTGCTGCATCGTTCCAGGAAACCACCAAGGTGCTCAACGACGCTGCCATCAGCGGTAAGACAGATTATCTCGAGGGCATGAAGGAGAACGTGATTTGTGGTCACCTCATCCCAGCTGGTACAGGTCTTCGTCAGTGGAAGCGCATCGTAGTAGGCGATAAAGAAGACTACGAACGCCTTTCAGCTCGCGACTGATTGTAGTTCCTATATAATATTCTCCGCCCTCCTTTATCCCATAGGATAGAGGAGGGCGGAGTTTGTTTGTCGTACGACGAGTGGGAACATTACCCAGCCTTTCTACTCTGTTATTAAGAGTCGTAGACTGTCGGCTTGTGTACGGGCTTTTAGCCAGCTTTGTAGTTGCTTATGTTCTGTAGCAGTAAACTTTTTCCGGCTCCCTACTACAGCCAAAACATATTGTTGAGTAGAAAGGGTGTCAATACTTGTTTCCGTTATACGGGAAAGACTGATACTAATCACCGCAGGGCTGATTGCTTGCACTTCCTTGCGGATATCCTTTCCCATCTGGGCATAGCGGGTATAATCACTTAATTGTGTTTCCAACTGACTGATGAGTTCTGTCTGCTCAATCAGTTTGCGATTGCTGACGCCCGAATTTGTAGTGGCTGTATTGAGGGTGTGGCTGAGTAGTAGGCTATCCGACTGTGAGCCTTGGATAACGTTTAGTTTGTAGCCGTCAAGCTGGTACTCTTCCATTAACCCCTGCGCTTTGCTGATAGTCTTTGGTGTGATAATTTTTCCCACGGCTACTACATTCAAGACCTTTGTCTTTTCATCCCTATATTGTGATATAATCTGCGTTCCCTTGAAGGTTAGTTCGTTCTTCACAAACTTCCTCATGTTATTATCTAACACGCTTCGGTGGATAATCTGCATTGTCATATAAGACGCTGGTAGCATAGTTAAGACTACAATGCCTATAATATATCGATTCACCTTCTTCAATCGTTCAGGGCTTACAGAAGTCTTATGCTGGAAGCGCAACATTCTTACTCCGATAAAAGTAGATAGTGCAATAAAGACTGTATTGATAAAGAAGAGATAGAATGCCCCAAAAAAGAAAGAGGGATTGCCCACAGCTAATCCATAGCCCGCAGTACATAGAGGTGGCATAAGTGCCGTTGCGATGGCAACACCCGGTATGACGTTTCCTTTTCCTTTCGTTGCGAGTGCCAAGATACCTGCTGCGCCTCCGCAAAGGGCAATTAGAACATCGTAGAGTGTTGGCGATGTTCGGGCGAGCAATTCTGATTGTGCATCCGTCAGTGGAGTAATAAGGAAGTAGATCGTTGCCGTTAGGACACTGATAACTGTTGCTACAATATAATTCTTGATTGAACGTTTCAGTAGTTCCAAGTCGCTAATGCCGATAGCGCACCCCATGCCGATGATGGGACCCATCAACGGCGATATAAGCATCGCTCCAATAATAACCGCAGTAGAGTTTACATTTAGTCCCAAGGAGGCGATGAAGATGGCAAATACTAAGACCCAAAGGTTAGCACCGCGGAAAACAACGCCACTGCTTATTTGTCTTATAGTTTCTTCCTCATTCTCTTTATCAGGTAGGGCATTGAATTGTCTCTTCAGTGCTTGCCAAAGTTGATTGTTGTTCTGTGTCATATTGTGGATTCGATTGCACAAGTGCAGTTTTTTAGATTATAGTAAATCGTTATAGAAGTGTGAGATATTTAAAGCTGTGGGAGTATCGTCAAAAGTTTGTGTAAGTTTATCTTTTTAATCTATCATCATTGATTCAGTCTATTTTTTGCTATTGGGGAGAACTGTGCAAAGATAGGCAATTATTACAAGTAATCGTACTCTATTATGTGCCATTTCACGTCTTTTACGGAGAAGGAGTAAGCATTTTTATAGCTGGTTAGAGAAGAGAAAGGAAGAAAGTCTGCGGATTCAAACTTGTTAAAATCGTTGTCCGTCTTTTAGACTTTGCAACATTTGGGTTTGTTTTTCGGGCGAGAATGTAGTATCTTTGTGTTACAAACAAGGGGCTGTGGTCGTTAAGAACCATTGCCCCTTTCTTTATG
>JBHAFO010000237.1:0-6463 GCA_041856145.1 Alloprevotella sp. | reverse complement strand
TCTTCATCAACCAGTTGCGTGACAAGATCGGTGTGATGTACGGCAGTCCTGAGACCACCACGGGCGGTAATGCCTTGAAGTTTTACGCCTCAGTGCGCTTGGATATTCGCAAGAAGAGCAAGCCCATTAAAGATGGCGATGTTGCAATCGCCAATGAGGTGACTGTGAAAGTTGTGAAGAACAAGGTGGCACCTCCTTTCCGCTCCGCGCATTTTGAGATCACGTATGGCGAGGGAATTTCTCGCATCGGCGAAATCCTAAACATCGCTGTGGACATGGACGTAATCAAGAAGAGTGGTTCTTGGTTCAGCTATGGAGAAACACGCATCGGGCAGGGACGTGAAGCCGTGAAGAAGATGCTGTCTGAAAACCCAGAGCTTTGCGATGAAATTGAAGCGCAAGTGCGTGCTTTGCTCCGCGACAATCCTTTGCTCAATATGGGTGATAAGGAGGACGATGATGATAACAAGGAAGTAGAGGAAACAAGCGAAGATTAAACACGCTTTGTTTCTCACACAACTAAACAGTATGACAAAACATAAGATCATTCTCACAGGCGACCGTCCAACTGGTCGCCTGCATATTGGACACTATGTGGGTTCGCTCCGCCGTCGTGTTCAGTTACAAAACGAAGGCGACTACGACAAAATGTTCGTCTTCATTGCCGATGCGCAAGCCTTGACGGACAACGTGGATAATCCTGAAAAGGTGCGACAGAACGTGATTGAAGTGGCATTGGACTACCTCTCTGTTGGGCTTGACCCTTCAAAGTGCACCATCTTCATTCAGTCGCAAATCCCTGAGCTTTGCGAACTCTCTTTCTATTTCATGAACATGGTCACGGTGTCACGCCTGCAACGCAACCCTACGGTGAAAACTGAAATTGCGATGCGTGGCTTCGACTCTTCCATTCCTGTCGGTTTCTTCACCTACCCTGTGAGTCAAACGGCAGACATCGCTGCCTTCAAGGCAACGACCGTTCCCGTGGGCGAGGACCAACGCCCGATGCTGGAGCAAGCCACGGAGATCGTGCGCCGTTTCAACTATATTTATGGCGACACCTTGGTAGAACCCAACATCTTGTTGCCCGAAATTGCAGCCTGCCAGCGTCTGCCGGGAATTGACGGTAAGGCAAAGATGAGCAAGTCGCTTGGCAACTGCATCTACCTCTCGGACACAGCCGCAGAGCTGAAAAAGAAAGTGAAGAGTATGTTTACCGATCCACTCCATCTGCGGGTTGAAGACCCAGGACACCTGGAAGGCAATACAGTCTTTACTTACCTCGATGCTTTCTGCGCTGACCATCATTTTGCCGACTTCTTGCCCGAGTACGAGAACCTCGATGCGTTGAAGGCGCACTATACACGGGGCGGACTGGGCGATGGCAAGGTAAAGCAGTTCCTCCTCGAAATTCTGGAAAGCACCCTTGGCCCTATCCGTGAACGCCGCAAAGAGTTTGAAAAAGACATTCCTGCCGTTTATGAAATGCTCCGCCGTGGCACAGAAGAAGCCCGTGCGGCAGCAGCTGAAACCCTCGATGAGGTGCGCCGTGCGATGAAGATTAACTACTTCGACGATGCAGATCTCATTGCAGAGCAGGCAAAGCGTTTTGCCCAGTAAGGAGAAACACCGGACGTAACATTATTCGATATTCTCAACAATGAAAAGATTTTTCACAGCCCTCCTCTTCAGTTTTGCCTGCACCCTCGGCATTTTGGCACAAGCCCCAGCCGACCGCATCCTCGGCACTTACCTGACAGAGGCAGGCAATGCAAAAGTGAGCATCGCTCGCACAGGTAATAAGTATGTCGGTACAATCATTTGGACGAAGACTGCTGGCAAACTTGATAGCAAGAATCCCAATGAAGCCGAGCGCAACAAGAAGATTGTGGGCAAGCAAATCCTCAAGGACTTCGTCTATACTGACGACAACACTTGGAGCAAAGGCACGATTTACGATCCAGAGTCTGGCAAGACCTATAGTTGTAAAATCACCCGTGAGAGCGATGGCACTTTGAAGGTGCGTGGCTATATCGGCATCTCATTGCTGGGACGCACCACGGAGTGGAAGCGTCTGTAGTCCACCCCCTCTGCTCGCAAGAGTAGGACAACGTAAAGCACCGAAAGGTAGGAGTGTTCCTATCTTTCGGTGCTTTTGTTGTGAAAGAAGTGGCAAAGGCGATTGGCAACAGCTGTATCGCTTCAAGGCACTGCTTCGCTGAGTCAAGACGCCCCTCGCTCCAGCTCGTTTGCCTCAATGTCTGCCACTGCGACAGTCGCAATTGGGTTAAGCCTCAGCCTTACGGAGAGCGGTGGCTATGATCTGGATGTCGTTGTAGATGTTCTCGACGAAATAGACGGGAATCAGTTTTGTGTAGGATTGCAGGTTGTTGCGTTTATCCGCTTTGAAGCCATACGCCGAGAGCGTGTTGGCAAGAGGAATGACCGCTTCGACATCCTTTTCACTGTGGAAGACCGTCAGCGAAAAGTCGTTCTCTTCGCACACCACCTCCACTTGCAAACCATTGGAAGCCTCCAATACCAAACTATTGTCGGCTGTGCGTTTGGGCGTACTTAGCGGACCAATGTTGAACGACGGTAAAAACTCCAAAATCTCCTGACAGCGCGAAGCATTCTTCACTGCCACGTGATGCTGGTGCAACAACTCGTTGATGCCCTCGGGCTTTGTCGTATTTTCCAAGAAGCAACGGCGGAAGAGCACGCTCTCAAAGGCATCTTTGCTCGTCACCATCAGCGAGAGCGGGTGCACAAAAGCATTCTTTTCAAAGTAGCTTGTGAGATAATGCAGGTCGAAAGCTGGCGCAGTGGCAAGGCTAAACACTTGGTGCGCTATCGTTCGGAGATGCGGTAAGAGTTTCGTGGCATCGCCCCAGCCTAAGTAAATCGGTGAGGCAAGGAGCGTGTTGTCAATACTTGAAGTATAAGCATACTTAGGGTCGTAAGTCGCAGTCTTTTTCTCGCCTCCGCAAACATTTGTTAGGTGAAAAATCTGAATGACACCCTCCAATTCCTTTCCGCCGTGGCGTTCCGTGAAGAGCGAAGCGATGGCACGCATCGTTGGGCAAGGCTTGAAAGCGTGCCAAGTGCTGGCATTCTCACTGCCCAAAGCCGTGAGATGTGCCAAGGTGTCGGCATCCGTCACCACTTCCGTGGGCGTTGTCGTGCCTGGATGCTGGAGGAAAGTAGTGCCAATGACGTCCCATGAGTTGCCAAACTGCAACAAGGTGCGCCAGCGATAGGCGATGTTTTGTTCGCCAATATGATAGTGCGAATATACTTGCATAGTTCTGTTTGATATGATGAGGTAATAAATTGCAAATGCTCTCACAAAGTTAATGCTTTATGGTCGGAAACAATACCTTGGTGCGGTACAAAACTTTTCTCCCTGCACCAACATTTTTGTTTAGTAGGCTGGGATTTTCGGCTGGAGGCGGAGAAAAAGTTTAGTTTGCACTGATAATTATATAGATATCAGTGCAAACTATATAATTATCAGTGCAAATTATATAGTTATCAGTGGAAACTAAAGTTTTCTTGCGCCTCCAGCAAAGTTTTTCTACGCCTCCAGCCGAAAATGTTGGCGCAAGAACGAAAAAATCTCTGCGGAGCGAAGTGTTTGGCGAAGCCTTATTATGCCTCGTTCAAGAGGTAAGCTCAAAAAGAGAGTGTAAATCCCAAAGAATACGAGCTTTGGTGCTTGCACACCTTTTCTTGCACAGGTCTTGGGGAGATTATCTATTTAATTCTTCGGACTTAGGAGCTGTTTCTATCTCTCATAAAGAAACTCCTACTGCAATGTCTCGAGGACGCTTGCAGTAGGAGCTGTTTGTGGGAAAGGGTTGGTGGTTATTGATTTATATAGTCAATATAAAGCACTTGCACAGGGATTTCAAACGTGGAGGCTGGGAGGTTGGCATCGTTGCGGAGGTCGGCACGGGTGAAAGGTTGCCAGCCATAGCGCAGAACGATGTCGGACGAACGAAGAGGCGGTATGGAAAGGGTGATGGTGTTTCCCTCAACCTTCACAACCTTTGCAGGTTTGAAAATTCTGTCTTCGTCTGCCACCTCAAAGCCCTGCGTGCATTGTAAACCCTTGGCGTGGCGGAAACGAACAACGAGGGTTGTCTCTTCTTTCATAAAGGCTTCGTAAGGCACAGGGCCTTGGCATTCAACGTGTCTGCGACCGTAAGTGTTGTTGAGAGCTTGGCGAGCGAGGCGTTCGCCAATGGGGGCTTTCGTGCGAGGGTGCACGTCGAGACTATCGCCCAAGTCGCTCGATACAGCCATGTAAATAGCATCGCGACGGTTTGCCATTTGGAGTTGCGAATAGCGGAACTGTGGCCAAGAGGAGCGCGTGGCAATGCCCGAAAGCTGGACGTAAAGGAAGGGAAGAGAGTTCCTGAAATTGTCGCCCAGCGTCTTGCGCCAGCTCTTCACCAGCATGGGGAAAAGCGTTTCGTGCAACTCCACGTTGTGGGCGTTCGACTCGCCTTGATACCACGCCACGCCTGCGAACTGATAGCCCAACAAGGGTTCAATGCCAGCCTCGAAAAGATAAGCGGGATTGAAAGGGTGGCGTTGCAAGGGCGATTTGCTCGCACTCGTATTGACACCTGCACGCTGGCGACACCAGTTCATGATGTAATCGTTGGTCGAAAATTTCTTCAATATGGCAGGGATTTCTTCCTCCAAGGTGCGACGGTCGATCCAGCTCTCAGTGTTTGACCCGCCAACAGCATTGCAAACAATACCGATAGGCACTTTCAAACTGTCCGAAAGGTGACGGGCGAAATGATAAGCCACGGCAGAGAAGTCTTGGGCAGTTTGTGGCGTGCAGGTTTGCCAGCTTGGCGTGTAGAAATACTGCAAGCGATTGACCGAATCGAGGGCTGACTGTGTCCACGCCTTGTCCTCCGTGAGCCAGCGAGGTTGCATGTTGAAAAGATGAATGTTGGCATAGGATTCTGCCTGCGCAATGTCCGTTGTTGCCGTAGTAGTTTGGCGCAAAGGGAAAGCCATGTTCGACTGTCCAGAGCAGAGCCAAACCTCGCCTACATAGGCTTTGCGAATTTCGATTTTGCGGGTCTTGGTGCTTATGGTGAGCTTGTAAGGACCACCAGCAGGGGGGCAGGTCAGCGTGGCAGCCCAGTTGCCGTTCGGGTCGGTAGTGGCAGTGTATTTTTCCTTATGAAATTGGACCGTGACCGCTTCGTTGGGGTTGGCTTTTCCCTTGATGGTGCAATAGTTGTCCCGCTGAATGACCATGCCTTCACCATAGAGAGGCGAGAGTTGCAAGCCACCATTGTCGTTCGTCAAGGCGGTGTAGACAGTCTTGGCTATGATGCCTGCGCCCTCGGTCGTAGGGTGGAGGGCATCGGGGAAGAGGTCGGGTCGGTTGTGGAGGGGTGCGAAAAGGTCGATGAGGCGCACCTGCTTTGCCTTTGCCACTCGGGCAATTGCCTCTTGGATTTGCTTGTGCCAAGTGAGTGTGCCACTACTGAAGCGTGAATGCCCATCAAAGACGGGCGTCATACGGCAGATGAGTACTTCAACCGCGGGATTAGCCTTGCGAAACGAGTCGATCAGGGCAATGTAGTTGGGCACGAAGTCGTCCCGAAAGTTGTTCCAGTTGCGTGGATCAGTATCGTTCAGTCCGAGGTGAATGACCACCTTGTCGGCTTTGAAGTCCATCGCTTGGCGAAACTCCTTGGTTTGAAGATAGGGGCGGTGACCACGAGAGAGCAAAGTTGCTCCGCTGTGACCGAAGTTGCCCACTTCATAATTGTTGCCCAAAAGCGTTTGCAACTGGGAAGGGTAGCTCTCCGTCTTGGGGTCGTTCAAGAGATAACCAGCCGTAACGCTATTGCCCACACATGCCACACGGGTGCGCTGTCCCCATAGGTTCAAGGAGACGCAAAGGGCGAGGGCGAGGAAAGAGATAAGTTTGTTCATAGATAAATAGAGAAATTAAAAGACCTGCCACTCTTATTCCGCCTTTCAGAGGGAGGAGTTTGAGCAAAGGGAAGGTTTTGAGTTAGAGAATGTGCTTATATATATAATAGGATCAGCTCTGAGGTGCTTCCTCTGAGGGGGTGGCGGGCGGCGGTGTTTTCTTTAGTAAAAACGCAATCCCCTCTCGAAGAATGACCGAGCCTGAAAAATAGAGTGTGCCGAGATAGAGTGTCCCAACAAAGGCGACTTTATAAACGAAACGTAGGTAGATGTTGGGAACGCCCATAAAGAGAAAATGGGCAGCAAGGCAGAGCGTGATAGAAAGAAGGGCATAAGGGGCTAAATCGCGGAGCACAAAGCGGAAGCGCAAGGGTAGCTCACGGCGCACGAACCAGTGCCAGACCAAAAGCCATAGGATATTGACTACAACGAAACTGCGGAACATCACTTCCATACCCCATAGCGATGAGACAAGTACCGCAATTAGTTG
>JBHAFO010000236.1:0-2853 GCA_041856145.1 Alloprevotella sp. | reverse complement strand
GTCAGCCCTCCCAAAAGGCAGGACACGCTGTAGCGGAACAATTTTATCCCTTGCAATTTCATCTTAAATCGTTTTCTCAACCAAATACTCGTTGCGGGCAGACGAATTGCGGGTGATGAGTTCACCCACAAAGCCTGCGAGGAAAAGCTGCGTACCGAGCAACATCATCGTCAGAGCGATGTAGAAATAGGGAGAATTGGCAACCAAGGGAGCAGGATAGCCTTCAATAATTGCAGTCAGTTTGATACTTCCCACTATGATAATAGCCACCAATCCGAAGAAGAACATCAGTGACCCCAAGAGGCCGAAGACGTGCATCGGTTGCTTGCCGAAACGGCTCAAAAACCATAGTGACAGAAGATCGAGATAGCCATTCACGAAGCGACTAATACCGAACTTTGTAACGCCATACTTACGGGCTTGGTGTTGCACCACCTTCTCGCCGATGCGAGAGAAGCCTGCATTTTTTGCCAAATAGGGTATGTAACGGTGCATTTCTCCGTAGACCTCAATACTTTTCACCACATCGTGGCGATACGCCTTCAGCCCGCAGTTGAAATCGTGGAGGTTGTCAATCCCACTTACCTTGCGTGCTGTGGCGTTAAACAACTTAGTTGGCAAAGTCTTAGACAGGGGATCGTAACGCTTCTTCTTATATCCTGAAACGAGATCAAGCCCTTCTTCCTTGATCATGCGGTACAAGTCTGGTATCTCATCGGGCGAATCTTGCAAATCGGCATCCATCGTGATAACAACATCACCTTTTGCCGCATCAAACCCACAGAAAAGGGCTGGCGACTTGCCATAGTTGCGACGAAACTTAATGCCGTGAACACACGCATCCTTGCCTGCAATCGTTTCTATTACCTGCCAAGAATTATCCGTGCTACCATCATTGACAAAAATAATCTCATAAGTGAAATTATTCTCCTGCATCACGCGCACAATCCAAGCGTAAAGTTCTGGCAGACTTTCAGCCTCATTGTAGAGAGGAACTACAATTGATATATTGGGTGTCATAATTTGAATTTACAGCTTCTCCTCAAATCTTTGGTCGCCCGTCCTTACGACAGATTAGACCAATAAGAAGAGAAAGTATAGGGTTGATAAATAAATTTGCAAACAAGATGAGGGTCATCGCATCTATACGGGAGAAGGAACGAATGGTCTCTACCAAAGTCTCAAATCCTTTGCCTTTTGTCGCTTGGTCAAGACTTGTCAAAAGTCCGCTCTGTCGCAATGCCTCACGATACTCCACTGTTTCCATCTGCGCTATGAGGTTGGTAGTAAACAGTCCTGTCCCACTGTCATTGACCACGAAAGCAACAGCAATTAGTACCCACAATGTGGCATAGGTCATCGCCAACGAAGTGAACGAAAAACCTGCGCCAAAAGTGAAATAGCCCTTCTCCGTGGCATAGGCTGTGGCATAACTACGAGTGCAACGCCACGTTACAATGGGGAATCCCAATAGCACGACATCCGTCAAGAGTGCCAAACTTGGATTAGCCAGCGTGAGCGTTATTAAGATAACACCAGCGACGCCCCAGCCTCCCAAAAGAAGACCGGAGCGCATAGCTGCTTGATTGATCGAAGATAGAGGACGAGAAGTCTCGGCCATACTAAAGAGATATTATATATGGTGTAACAAACGAGGCTTATCCTTGGAGATACGCCTTGACGTTTTGTTCTATACGTTCAGCGAGGTTCTCGCCTTCCGACTTCACAAAAGTTTCGCCAGTGATATGCTCGTAGAGTTCAATATAGCGGTCGGAAATACTCTCAACAACTTCGGGCGTCATTTCGGGAATGGTCTGTCCTTCCTTTCCTTGGAAGCCATTGTCCATCAACCACTCACGCACAAATTCTTTGGACAGCTGCCGTTGTGGCTCACCAGCTTCAAAACGCTGTTCGTAGCCCTCTGCATAGAAATAACGTGAGGAGTCGGGCGTATGTATCTCGTCCATCAAATAAATTTCCCCGTTATATTTCCCAAATTCATACTTAGTATCTACGAGAATCAGCCCACGTTGAGCTGCAATCTCCGTGCCTCGTGCAAAGAGTTCCAAGGCATAGCGTTCCAAAGTGGCATATTCCTCAGGCGTAGCCAAGCCCTTTTCCAATATTTCAGCTTTGGAGATATTGGCATCGTGTTCTCCAAGTTCAGCCTTAGTGGTTGGAGTTACGATGGGCTGTGGGAAACGTTGGTTCTCACGCATACCTTCGGGCAAACGAATGCCACAGATTTCACGATTACCAGCCTTATAGTCGCGCCAAGCACTGCCACAAAGATAACCACGAACAATCATTTCCAAGGCGAAGCCCTCACATTTCACACCCACAGTGACCATTGGGTCGGGCGTAGCTTGCTTCCAGTTGGGGCAAATGTCTGTGGTCGCGTCCAAAAACTTCGCTGCAATTTGACTCAACACCTGTCCTTTGAAAGGAATGCCCTTGGGGAGCACCACATCGAAAGCCGAGATGCGGTCTGTGGCAATCATCACAAGGCGATCATCGCCGATGCTGTAAACATCACGAACCTTACCGTGATAAACACTCTTCTGGTTCTCAAACTGAAATGCAGTGTTGGTCAATGCAAACATAATTATAATTTTAGGGATGAGTAGTAATTCTCTTTTCTGCAACGCCCTCAACAGCCGATTGCACCCTTTCTTTTCTCAGGGCATCTGCCTGTTCATAGGCTTCCACAATACGATTAACCAAGCGGTGGCGCACGATGTCCTCACGTCCCATCTCTATAAAAGAGATGCCTTGGATATTTCGTAAAATACGGAGGGCTTCCACCAAACCTGAACGCTGTGAAGGCGGTAGGTCTATCTGTGTATAGTCGCC
>JBHAFO010000235.1:0-4948 GCA_041856145.1 Alloprevotella sp. | reverse complement strand
GAAATATTTACCTTTGCTCGTACCAAGAGTGGGCGATGGTTCAGGCTTTGAATTCACATAAACACGAGTGATTTGTCCCTCATTGCCATTGATATTGTCATAGTCTATCTCAATCGTTTTTGCAAAACCATTTTCAGCCTCGCCCATCGTAACATAATTATTTATCTCATAGGTCGCAGGTGAAATCTGCGATGCACGAATAGGTTTCTTGTACTCTATAATAATGGCAGAAGGCTTTGCGCCTTCGAGATCTACATTGCCATAAGTCTTTACGCTTACAATAGCGTCTTCTGACGTGATGGCAGAAGTTGGTAATATAGCTGTTGATGCAAAAACTATACTACAGAATAGAGATTTGAGACACATATAAGTCTCAGTTTGATGATTGTTACTCTTCTCCGATCATCTCCAAAAAATCTTTCTCAGAGAGGATACGAATACCCAAGTTGTTGGCTTTTTCCAACTTCGCAGGCCCCATATTCTCACCAGCTAAGAGAAAAGCGGTTTTCTTGGAAATACTGCCAACATTGTTACCGCCGTGCGCTTCGATGAGGGCTTTGTATTCTTCGCGAGAGTGCAAGGAGAACGTGCCACTGACAACAATACTTTTCCCTCCCAAAGTGTTCGATGCCTTTTCTGCCTCTACGATTTCAAATTGCAAGCCAGCTTGGCGCAAAGCTTCTATGAGTTCGATGTTGCGAGGATTTTGGAAAAAAGAAATAACGCTCGTTGCAATAATTTTCCCTACGCCTTCTGCCTCTAAAAGTTGGTCGATCGTGGCAGTACGAAGCTGGTCAATGTTCTTGAAGTGGCAAGCGATGTTGCGTGCCACCACCTTACCGACAAAACGAATACCTAAGGCAAAGAGCACACGCTCAAAGCCCACTCCCTTGCTCCTCTCAATGGCTGAAACAACCTTGCGTGCCGACACTTCACGACTGCGGTCTGCGCCAGCGATGTCCGATACCTTTATATTATATAGGTCTGCTACAGTGCGGATAAGTCCTTGCTGGAAGTATTCGTCAGTGGTCTCTGGACCGAGTGAATCAATGTTCATACAGTCGCGACTGATGAAGTGTTCAATCTTTCCCTTGAGCTGGGTGGGGCAGTCACTGTCATTAGGACAATAGTAAGCGGCCTCGTCTTCATACTTTACCAAAGGAGTACCGCAGTCGGGGCAATGCGTAATAAATTGTACTGCCTCTGCACCTTCTTCCGTTCGATGCTTAGTATCTACACCCACAATCTGGGGGATAATCTCGCCAGCCTTTTCAACGTAAACCATATCTCCAAGGTGGAGATCAAGCTGTTTAATGATATTCTCGTTGTGCAAGGAAGCACGTTTTACTACAGTGCCAGCCAAAAGAACTGGTTCCATATTTGCCACAGGCGTAATTGCTCCCGTGCGCCCCACTTGATAAGTAACGGATATGAGCTTCGTGCAGACACGCTCTGCTGCGAACTTGTAAGCAATCGCCCAGCGAGGAGATTTGGAAGTGCTCCCCAATCGCTTTTGCTGGTTTAAGGAGTCTACTTTCAGCACAATGCCGTCTGTTGCAACAGGTAACGCTTCTCGCTCCGTGTCCCAGCGTTCGATAAAACTGAAGACTTCTTCTAACGTCGTGGCACGACGCATATCTGTACTCACCTTAAAGCCCCAATTTCTTGCCTTTTGCAAACTCTCGTAATGACTGTCCGAAATTGTTTCGCCATTGGGGATATAATATAAATAGGCGTCCAAGTTACGCTCAGCCACAATCTTAGAACTTTTGTTTTTCAAAGTGCCAGAGGCGGCGTTGCGGGGATTAGCAAATAGTTGTTCGCCTTGTGCTTGACGCTGCTCGTTGAGGGCTTTGAAACTCTGCCAAGGCAAAAGGATTTCGCCCCTTATCTCCAACTGTGCTGGATAATCGTCGCCTTGCAGTTGCAGGGGAATACTCTTAATCGTGCGCACATTCTCTGTCACATCATCGCCCATCACGCCATCGCCACGAGTAACAGCACGCACCAACTTTCCCTCTTCATAAATTAAAGAGATACTCAAACCATCGAACTTCAACTCACAAGAAATGGCAAAAGGTTCGCCTTGCAAATCAGCCTGCACACGCTTATAAAACGCCTCCACCTCTTGGCGACTATAAGTATTGCTAAGCGAAAGCATAGGATAGGAATGACGCACTTGTGTGAACTCATTACTGAGGTCGCTTCCTACACGCACAGAAGGCGAATTAGGGTCAGCAAGTTCTGGGTGCAAAGCCTCAAGGCGCATGAGTTCTGCCATCAATTCATCAAACTCACGGTCGGAAATGCGTGGCGCATTCTCCACATAATAATAATGATTGTGGCGATGCAACTCTTCTCGAAGTTGTGCGATGCGTGCTTGGTCGTTCATTGTTGTAGGAGAGGAAAGAGTTTAGTCTACTTGCAAAACGAGGCCTTTCAAGTATTCGCCCTCAGGGTGATAAATGCTAATAGGATGATCAGCAGGTTGATGCAGTTGGTGCAAGAGACGCACATGCCTACCTGAGCGAGCTGCCGCTGTGAACACAGCCAAGCGAAATTGCTCCTTGTCCACCGCCTGTGAACAGCTAAAGGTAAACAAGATGCCACCAGGTTTAATCTTCTCAAAGGCAATGGCATTAAGACGTGTATAGCCTTTGATAGCGTTGCGCAATGCACCTTTGTGTTTGGCAAAAGCAGGAGGATCTAAGACAATGAGATCGTATTCACTGCCCATGCGCTCGAGATATTTAAAGGCGTCCTCTGCATAGGCTTCGTGCCGACTGTCGTTGGAGAAGTTCAGTGCAGCATTTGCTTTGGTCAGTTCCACAGCTTTCGCACTACTATCCACAGAATGCACCACCTCCGCACCGCCACGGAGAGCATAGACAGAGAAGCCACCAGTATAGCAAAACATATTCAAGACCTTACGCCCTTTGGCATAATGTTCCAAGAGTCGTCGGTTCTCACGCTGGTCGATAAAGAAGCCTGTCTTTTGTCCACGTAGCCAATCGATGTGGAACTTCAAGCCATATTCGCTCGCAATATTGCGGTCGGTGTTGCCTATGAGAAACTCATTCTCTTGTCCCAACTCGGCTTTATAAGGGAGAGTAGTCTCTGATTTATAATAGACGTGTTGGATTAAACCTTCGGAAGCCTTGACCAAAGCCTCGGCAATGGCTTGTCGTTCCAAGTGCATGCCCACACTGTGTGCTTGCATCACTGCCGTATCTTCGTAAACATCAATTACAAGTCCAGGCAAACGGTCGCCCTCACCGTGCACAAGGCGATAGATATCGTTATCCTGCTCGTGTACCAAGCCTTCAGCCTTGCGAACGGCAAAGGCTTTACGCAGGCGGTTCTCCCAGAAAGAAGCATCTATTGTTTCGTCCTTGAAGGTAAGGACACGCACGGCAATAGAGCCTATCTGGCAATGCCCAATGGCGAGGAAGTTACCCTCAAAGTCTACAATGCGCACCTGTTCGCCCTCTTCCAAATGGGCGTCGGCACGCTCAATAGTTCCCGAGAATATCCAAGGGTGGAAACGTTTCAGACTATCGGCTTTGCCCCGTCGGAGCGTAATGGTTTTCATTCGTCTAATATATAAATATGTATAAGTTGCGTTCTGTCTAAATTATTACTGCAGTTCGTCCACCACAATGTAATCGCCCGATTGTTGTAACTGTCCCATCTCATAATAGAGTCTTAGGCAGGCGTAGGCATCAAGGGCGGCGTAGGATTTTTGGGCAGGTGTGAGAACATCGGCTTCCCAGTTACTGAGTTGTGCCGACTTGGAGATGCGCTCATGGCAGAAGTTGGCATAAAGTTTTTGCAAACTCATATCCTGCAATCCCATCTCCTTAGCAGTCGTTTGCAAGTCGATAAAACCATTGGGCATAAAGGCTTGTCTACTGCGCATTTGTTGGAAATCATCTTTGAGTGAAAGCCCTACTTTAAGAATGTCTTTTCGAGAGAGAAGTTCCACCAAGTCGGCTGGCAACCCAAACTGATTGACCCGAAAGAGGAAGCAGGTGTTGGCATCGCAAATCTGGAGCAAGGCCACCTTATTCATCTTCCCTTTCTTAAAATTTGGGCGAGTTTCGGAGTCGAAGCCCAAAATGCTCGATTTGCTCAAAGCATGGACGGCTCTCCGCACTTCTTCGACCGACTGAATCACCACAATTCGCCCCTTATATTCCGCTCGGGGCAACTGGGCAATGAAGTCTTTGGGCGTGTTGACAAATAACTTCCTCATCGACTAAGCCACTTTGTAAAGCACAGCGTGGAGGGCACGCAACACGTTGAGTAAGGTTTGTCCCCAATAGAGCTTGAACTGCTCCATCGCCTCAAAGAGTGCCACCTCCATAGCATCGTCATAGCCTTGACGGTAAATCTCTACGAGGTTACGCAAAGGCTGATAAACATCTGCCAAACTCTCGCTGATGGCGCAGAGGATTGGATCTTCGGAATATTTGAAATCGTCCTTAAAGGTGTCGAGATACTCGTCGTCTTCGCCCATCAAGTTTGCCACTGCTGAGCGCACAAAGTTGTAATCTTCCTCGGTGACATACTCTTGGATAAAGCCTGAAGACTCTTCCACCTCTCCAACGAGCGATGCCTTCACATAGACCATTGGCAGGAGCTTGCACATCACGGCTATAAACTCCTTACTTTCTGCCTCATTGGCTTGCTCCAACTGTTTGCAAAACTCGGTGCTGATGGTGACGAACTCCAGCACTTGAGGCGTATATATCTGCTGTTCTTCTTTCATTATGAAGCAAAGTTACAAATTCCTCTCGACACGAAAGTTGGCTTTTTTGCCGAAAAGAGGCATTTGCTCGGCGAGAGAAATCATAAAGACGCATCTGCTTGTAAAGGCAAATGCGTCTTTAACTATTATATATGGTGTGCTTTACTCTGCCATCAAACTGCGGTAGCGCACACGGGT
>JBHAFO010000234.1:0-2612 GCA_041856145.1 Alloprevotella sp. | reverse complement strand
ATATAGAGGAAGATAGCCAAAGCACCGAGAGCAAAATGGCGATGTCCCAAAGCACCGCTAATAAGGTTTACTTGAACAGGAGCTTGTTCTGGTTCTTCAATCTTAGTGAAAAGGATCACGATGAAAGCCACAATGAAAATAGCCAAAGCAATGAAGAGGGCAGGCGTTGCATCTGAGATTTTTGCCTTAGAAGCGTCTGCGATGAGTGCACCCATGAGGATGTAACAAGCCACTGCAGCTGAAGAGTTGAATACACCGCCAAGCTGGATAAGTTGGTTACCGCTATTGCCACCACCACCGAGGAGGTTAAGCATTGGGTTTACCACGCAGTTCAAAATCGCCATACAAAGACCTGAGATGAAAGCTCCGCAGAGATACACTCCGAATACAAGGCTGAGGTTTTCTTTTGCATCGAGCTGACCGCTGAGCCATTGAATCAAGATACCAGTGCTACCAACGACCAAGCCGATCAGAGCTGTTTTCTTATAGCCAAACTTAGAAATCAGCATACCAGCAGGAATACCCATTACGAGGTAAGCGATGAAGTTACCATAGTTACCAATATTAGCAAGTGTGGTAGAAATTTCACCTTGCGCCTTGATAATCGTTGCCATTGGCGTGCAAAGGTTTGTCACGAAGGCAATCATTGCAAAGAGGGCTATCATCACGATGATTGCGCCCCATTGTTTGGTTTGTTGTGCCATTAAATTAAATAATTGAATTAAAGTATTTTGATTGAATTGAATTGAATTTCTTATTCTACTACGCCGAACTTGTAAATCGTCTTCTGCGTATAGAGTTCCCCTGGATTAAGGACAACACTTGGGAAATGTGGTTTGTTTGGGCTATCGGGGAAGTGCTGTGCTTCAAAACAGAGTGCGGAGCGACGCCCAAAGGTTGCGCCATGCTGACCAGTATAACCGTCAGCCCAGTTATCGGAGTAGAACTGCACGCCAGGCTCTGTCGTATAAACTTCCATCGTGCGACCACTCTTTGGCTCTGTGATACAAGCAGCAAAAGAGAGTTCGCCAACTTCTTTTTTATTCAACACATAGCAATGGTCATAGCCTGCTCCATTCTTGATTTGCTCACAATTTGGATCGTCGATACGCTCGCCCACGGTGTGTGGCGTCGTAAAATCAAACGGAGTGCCTTTCACGCTACGAATCTCCCCCGTAGGAATACAAGTTTCATCTATAGGAATGAAGAAATCTGCATTGATCTCGCAAATCACATCCTCGCAAGTAGGGGTTGGATTGGCAATACCAGCCAAAGAGAAGAAGCCGTGGTGTGTCATGTTCACTACCGTCTTCTTATTCGTTGAGCCTTTATAATCAATTATCAACTCATTATTCTCTGACAAAGTGAAGAGTACAGTCATCTTCAATTCCCCAGGGAACCCTTCTTCATAGTAGGCAGAAGTATAGCGCAATACGAGTGTTTGTCCGTTCACCTGTTCAGCGTCCCAAACTCGGGCATGAAAACCTGTTGGGCCACCATGCAAATGGTTTGGGCCATTGTTGATGGCTAAATTATACTCTTTCCCTTTGAGCTGAAACTTACCACGAGCAATATGATTGCCGTAACGTCCAACGAGCGTACTCAAGAAAGGTTCTGGCGAGGCGAGACAACCTTGAATGCTATCGTGCCCTTGAATGACATTCTCAAACTTACCATTTTTGTCGGGCACCATAATGGCAGCCACAGAACCGCCATAGTTCGTAATTGCCACTTCTACACCATTCTCATTCGTCAAGAAAAACAAATCTGTTTCCTTACCATCGATAATAGCCTGAAAGTCTTCGCGCTTCAAGCCGCTCTTGTATTGTGCTGTAGCTTCCATATGAAAACATTTTGATTTTATCTAAAGCAAAGATGCTAATAAAAAATGATATTGCAAAGTGGAGATTGAAAAAATAACGCTTTCTTCCGCATTTTCTATCCCTCTTATAGTCGCATCTCTCGTTACAAAGAAATCCGACTTCATATCCTCGTTCCAAACATAGGGAAGGTCTTTTTCTGGCATCTACTCATCGGAGTTGAAAAGTTTTTCCTGAGGCAAGGTTAAGCCTCACGCACTTTAGCAACCAACGATACCTAAAGTCTCCCTGCGTTGATCGCCATAAGTATCTTTACAAAGAGAGGAGCAGGAAGGCATACTGTCTTTCCTTGGCTATTTATTGCGCCCGCTTCTTAGGTGGTTTACTCAATTTATAAGAGACCTGCAACATCGCATAGGAAGGTAAAGAATTTTGCCACGCCTCTACTACTCCTTGTGCATTGATAAACTTGGTCACCTTGCTGAGTCCGCCAAAAATATCAAAGCCATCAAGCGTTAATCCCAAGCGTCCGTGGAAGAACGACTTGGTAAGGCGAACATTTGCCACGAAGCGGAGGTCATTCATACTGGCATCGCTATAACCTGCATGCTGATACAGTTTAAGATCTGCATTGAGCGAGAAATTCATGGGAAGATTAAACTGTGCATTCAGCCATAGGTACAATCGAAGCTCTTGATTATATCAATGATAGCAGAGCAATGAATAGCGACAGTAGATACCTCATAGCTTTACAGTATTCCCTACTTTTCATTTTAATAACTCCCCCTTTAT
>JBHAFO010000233.1:0-8237 GCA_041856145.1 Alloprevotella sp. | reverse complement strand
ATGAGCGGTGGTATCGCTTACGTTTGGAACCCTGCGCACGATTTCGACTATTCCTGCAACATGGACATGGTGGAGCTGAACCTCGTTGAGGGTAGTGCCGCCAAGGAATTGCACGAGTTGGTGCGCCAGCACTATCTCTATACAGGCTCTTCCCTTGCTCGCACGATGCTCGACGACTGGATGCGCTATCTCCCAGACTTTGTACAGATCATTCCAATCGAATATAAGCGTGTGCTGGCTGAAGAGGAGATGCGAAAGCTCCAAGAGAAGATGGCACAGCTCCCTAATGAAAGCTCATACTAATGCAGGACTTGTCAAGACAATAAGATATTATGGGAAATCCTAAATCCTTTCTCACCATTGCTCGCCAAGAAGCGGGCTACCGTCCCCTCAACGACCGCTTGCACGACTACGGCGAGGTGGAACAAACGCTCAATACGCACGACCGCCAGCGTCAGGCTTCACGCTGTATGGATTGTGGCGTGCCTTTTTGCCACTGGGGCTGTCCTTTGGGCAATAAGCCTCCCGAATGGAACGATGCCATTTTCCGTGGCGACTGGCAGGAGGCTTATCGTTTGCTCACGGCAACGAACGACTTTCCAGAGTTTACCGGACGCATTTGCCCTGCACCTTGCGAAAAGGCTTGCGTGCTACACCTCACAGGCAGAGGCGCAACCACTATTCGCGAAAACGAATGCTCCATTGTCGAGCGGGCTTTCCTTGAAGGCTATGTGACGACGAACATTCCCGAGCGCAACGGTCATGCGGTGGCAGTTGTAGGTGCAGGACCAGCTGGCTTGGCAGTTGCCAACCGACTGAACCAGCAGGGTTTTACGGTCACTGTTTTCGATCGCAACGAAGCCCCTGGCGGATTGCTCCGCTACGGCATTCCGAACTTTAAGCTCAACAAAGCTGTGATCGACCGCCGTATTGCGTTTATGGAAGCAGAAGGTATCACTTTCCGTTACAACGAACACATCGATCTCCAAGCCCTCCCATCGGGTTTTGAAGCCTATGTTGTTTGCACAGGGACGCCCACGGCACGCGACCTGCCTATCCCAGGGCGTGAACTCCGTGGCGTGCATTTCGCCCTCGACCTCTTGGCACAACAAAATCGCCTGCTTGATGGCGTGGAAATTCCTAAGGCAGAACGCATCTCGGCTAAAGGCAAAAAAGTGCTGGTCATTGGTGGTGGCGACACGGGGTCGGACTGTATCGGTACAGCCAATCGGCATGGTTGCGAGAGCGTATTGCAAATCGAAATTATGCCTCGTCCGAGCGAACATCAAGACACTGCTACGTCTTGGCCTTATTGGCCTACGGTGATGAAGACAACTTCCTCGCACGAGGAGGGTTGCAGTCGCCGTTGGCTGGTCAATACGAACCGCTTCATTGGCAATGAGCAGGGCGAAGTGGTCGGTGCAGAAGTCGAGGAGATTGAATGGACAAAGCCTACGGACGGTAGTCGTCCCGAGATGGTGCGCACAGGTTACACGGAGGTCATCGACTGCGACCTTGTCCTCTTGGCGATGGGCTTCCTGCCCAACCAATTGCCCGAACTTCCTGAGAATGTTTTCGTGGCAGGCGATGCTGCCATGGGGCAAAGCCTCGTTGTCCGTGCCATTGCCGACGGTCGGAAAGTGGCAAAGGAGGTTGAGGCGTATTTTAAGGCAAAGTTGGGTTAGTCTGTTGCTGGCGGAGAACATACTACGTCGCTCGGAAAACTGGCAGGACGATGTCAGGACGCTCAGACCAAGCATTCCAATCATCGTAAAGGACTGAATCATTTGTGCAGACAGCACTCAGCTCATTGCGCAATATATAAAAGAGGAGTACTCAAACCGAGTATTCCTCTTTTCTTGTACTTCCTAAACAAAGTTTTCCCCTTGAGAGAGGAGTGGGGGAGGGACTATTTTCTCCAATCTGCGCCAACGAACTTTCCTGCCTGCGCCAAGGTTTATCCTTGTCTGTGCTAAGATTTATCCCTGCCTGCGCCAATATTTTTGTCTATTGGCGTATAAAAACTTGTCTGGATGCGGTGAGAAACTTTAGTTTCCACTGAAAATTATATAATTATCAGTGCAAATTATATAATTATCAGTGCAAATTATATAGTTATCAGTGGAAACTAAACTTTTCCTACGCCTCCAGTCGAAAATATCAGCCCTCTAAACAAAAATGTTGGCGCAAGGAGAAAAGTTTTTTGCGCCACTCGTGAAGTTGTTATGTGTCAGACGAGGACTTTTGCTCCCTGCTCTTCCCTGTCTTAACGCTTTGGGCGAATGGAGGAGTTGCTGAAAATATGTACCTTTGCCGTGGCAAATGCAGGCGAGGATGCTTGCTCTGTCAATAGAATCCATAAGTAATAACTTTTATGTATATAAGTATCGAAGACTTTTTCCGCAATTCGGAAAGTTCGGGCTATCAGATTTCGCCTTCGGGAGCGCATATTTCTTACCTTGCACCCTATGAGGGACGTATGAATGTCTTTGTTCGTCCAGCCGAGGGAGGCGAGGCCGTGCGCATCACTGCGGAGACGGATCGAAGTGTAGCTGGGTATATGTGGGCAGATGATAGCCGACTGCTTTTTATGAAGGATAGCGGAGGAGATGAGAACTTTCGACTTTATGGCGTAAACCTCGATGGAACGGACAGCCGTTGCTACACGGATTTTCCCGAGGTGCGGGTCGGCATTTTGGACGACCTGGAAGAAGCCCCCGATGAAATACTCATTTCGATGAATAGGCGCAACCCCGAAGTGTTCGACCCCTATCGCTTAAATCTCCGAACGGGCGATCTGACGCTCTTGGCAGAGAACCCCGGCAATATCCAAGGCTGGATGACCGACCACGAGGGGCGTTTGCGGGTTGCAACGGCTATTGTCGATGGCGTAAATACGCAGATTCTTTATCGAGAAACGGAAGACGAAGAGTTTCGCCCCGTGCTGACGACCAACTTCAAGGAAACGCTGAACTTCTTGGAGTTTACACCCGACAACCGAAAGGTCTATGCCGCTACGAACTTGGGGCGTGACAAAATGGCTTTGGTGCTGGTCGATCCTGCCACTTGTAAGGAGGAGGAATTGCTTTATGAGCATGACCTTTACGATGTGAGCGGTATCACGTATTCGCGCTGTCGGAAGAAATTGCTCAGCGTCTTCTGTATGGGACACGACCGGCTTGTGCGCCATTACTTCGATGCCGAGGAGGAGCGTTTCAAAGAGCGTTTGCGCACCCTCTTCCCCGAGAAGCGTTGTGGCATTGCCGATATGAGCAAAGACGAAACGAAGTATATCCTCTACGTCGGCTCTGACCGCACCCGAGGGAGCTACTATTTCTACGATTATACGACAGACGCCGTGTCGCACATAGCTGACACGGCGCCGTGGTTGCCCGAGGAGGAAATGGTGGCTATGCATCCCGTGGTTTATACTTCCCGTGATGGTTTGCGCATCGAGGCTTATCTTTCTCTGCCCAAGGGCTACGACTTGGACGAAGAGAAGAGACTCGTGCGCACAGATGGCACTGACGCCAAACCGCTCCCTGTGGTGGTGCATCCGCATGGCGGGCCTTGGGCGAGAGATCGTTGGGGCTTCGATTCCTCTGTGCAGTTCCTCTGTAACCGTGGCTACGCTGTTTTCCAAATGAACTTCCGAGGGTCTACGGGCTACGGGCGCAAGTTCTTGGAAGCAAGCTATAAGCAATGGGGGCTGAAGATGCAGGACGATATTACAGATGGCGCAGAATGGCTCATGGCGCAGGGCATCGCAGACAAAGCCCGATTGGCTATTTATGGCGGTTCTTACGGAGGTTATGCCGCCTTGGCAGGGGTGGCGTTCACGCCCGAGCTTTATGCTTGCGCAATTGACTATGTCGGCGTGTCCAATCTCTTTACCTTTATGGAAACAATCCCCCCATACTGGAAACCGATGTTGGAGATGCTCTATGAAGAAGTGGGGCATCCCGAGCACGACCGTGAGCAACTCGCTGCCACAAGTCCTGCCCTGCATGCCGACAAGATCAAAGCACCGCTATTCATTGCCCAAGGGGCGAACGACCCGCGGGTGAACAAAGCCGAGAGCGACCAGATGGTAGAAGCGTTGCGCCAGCGTGGCGTGGCTGTGGAGTATATGGTTAAGGACGACGAAGGGCATGGTTTTGCCAATGAGGAAAACCGCTTCGACTTTTTTCGAGCCATGGAGAAGTTCTTGGCTGAGCATCTCTGACCACACCTCTATACATAACGAACACCTCCCTGCGAAGAGCCTTTCGCAGGGAGGTGTCTTTATATGAAGAAGTATGTATGCTTAGAAGCGAATATCAACACCGATGCCGAACACATCATTGGTGCGGTCGAAATGGTCTGCGCCTTTGAGTGTGCCAGCTGTGTTAAGTCCTGTTACAACTGTAGGGATATTGCTTACCAGAGCATAGGCAGTGGCAGCTTGCTGATAGGCAGCTGTGCCTGTTTGTCCAGCGGCTGTCAAAGCAGCAAGCTGTGCTTGCAACTTTGTGCCCATAGCCGTGCCCAAAGCAGAGAAGGTGGCGCCGACGTTGTTGTAGTCGTCTGCTGTGCGGGTGTACGCATTGTAGAATGTTTTGAAGTAGGAAGCGTTGATGCTGATGCGGTCGTTCACTTTATACTTCACACCCAAGCCGAACGAGTAAGAGTCTGTGTTGAAACTCATATCGGAGATGTACAAGCTGTTCTTACCAAGACCGTAATCCGTGCGTTGCCCGCCGAGGCTCGCAGTCCAACGATCATTGATGTCATACTCTGCACCTGCAAGAATTTCCCACGAGTTACCTGCGAGCTTCTCTTGCTCATTGTTGTATTGCGTGGCTTGCTTGTCGAAATAAACGTGGGAAGCAAGGTTCAAACGCAGGCGGTTTGTTGGGCTATATTGCACACCCAAAGCTGCGATGGCAGGGATGTCGTTCGCCATCTTAGTACCGTCGCGGAACTTTGCCAAGGACGCCACGCTATAGGCAGTTGCCGTCGGCGTTACGTTGGAGGTGGTGTTCAAACGCAAACGTGTCTTGAATTCATACTTAGCACCGATGTTCCATTGGTCGTTAATCTTCCAGTTCACACCGATAATTGGCGTTACGCCCCAACCCTTTTGCTTGGCTTCAAGGTTAATGCCTTCTGCGAGCAGAGGAATGTTTTGCAACACGGGGATTTGGCTTGCACGCATCATCGTGCCACCTACGCTATATTGAATGTCATTCACGAAGCCTGAGTAACTTGCTGTAGCATACACAATACGCGCACCTGCCGAAACAGAGAAGTTGTCCGTCACACGATAGCCCGCTCCAAATTGTGCGCCGAAGTGATACTGACGACCGTGCATATAGCTGTCGAAGTCATAGCCACCAATGCTCAGGGCGGAAAGTCCCATAGCATTGACTATCGTGGGTACTGTGGCAATGGTACTCTCAAAGGAGCCGAGACCATTCTCATAGGTAGCCTTACCGCCACCACCCGTAAGACCGAAGTGGAAAGAGCCGAACCAGCGATCCTTCACGAACACCAAGTCGAACGAAGGAAGGATGGGCGCAGAAGCCTTACCTTGGAAAAGTTTTGTGGTTGCGCCATTATTGTCTACGCCCAAGGCATAAGGAGCAAAAGTAGACGTAGCATTACGATGTTGGTAAGCACTCTGGATATTGAAAGCCATGTGCCAGCCGTTGCTCAAAAAGCCAACGCCTGCAGGATTGTAGTATGCGCCTTCAACGCTGATAACGCCCTCTTGTGCAGGCATGCGGAGGAAGGATGCACTCTGATTGGTATTTGTTAAAAAGCCACCTGCCAATGCCACATTGGACAAGGCGAGAAAGGTGGTCGCAGTAAGAATTTGTTTTACCATTTGTCCGTTATGTTGTTCTATTCTACGGCAAAGGTACGACTTTTGAGACATATTTAAGGTATTTTTGAGCAGAAAAAGACTGCCTCCCTCTGCCTAAAAGTCCACCCTCGCCCCTGTTTGTCGTGGCAAGCAGGGGCGAGGGTGGGTGTTGAAGGCGCAGTGTGCGATGGCTTCGCACATCTGTTTTTACTGCTTGGGGGTGATTTGCAAAACGACGTACTCCGATTGTGTGCCGATGCGGAACTTACCGCCCCAAAGCCCATAGCCGGACGATACATAATACTGTGTTTGTCCACGCTGATGGCTACCATACGCTTTTTCATACATGGCATCTGTGACCCACGAGAAGGGCCAAATTTGTCCGTGGTGCGTATGTCCCGAAAATTGGAAGTCTATTTTGTTCTCCTCGGCTTGTTCGAGATGATAGGGCTGGTGGTCGAGTAGGATGCTAAAGCCTTTGGGAGAGGTTCCCTTGGTCAGCGCACGCAGATTTTTGCGGTACGGATTACTGCGGTCGTCGCGCCCTATGAGGGTAAGTCCTTCGGGTAGTTCCACAACACTGTCGCGCAACAAGTGGATATGGGCGTCTTGATAGAACGCCAAGGCTTCGGCATTGCCCGAATAGTATTCGTGGTTGCCAAGAATGGCATACGTTGGGGCTTTAATACGCCGAAACTCTTCGGCTGTGCCCTCCTCCAAAAGTGGGCGTACGCTGATGTCGATGATGTCGCCTGCAATGAACACATAGTCGGGACGCTCTTCATTGATGCGATCAACCATTTCTGCGATTTCATTCCTGCGGATATGGAAGCCAGCGTGAATATCGCTCAGCATCACAACCTTCAGGGGGCGTGTCAAAGGCTTGGTCGTTTCGGCTGTGAGCACGACACGTTGTTTGTCGTGGAAGCGGTAGTTGGCATAAGCAAATAGCACCACCATAGCTCCGGCAATGCTCAGCGTTCCCACCCAACTGTTTCTAAGGAAACTGGTAGGCACAAGACCGATCCAGCGACCAAGGTCGAGCATCAAGAAGAGGAGCACCAAGTAGATCATAATAAAGAGCCAAGAATTGCCTACCTTATAGAATAACGTGGCAACTGGCAATGGACATTTTGTGCCACCGAGCAGGAAGACCAACCACTGACTGAGTGTCGCCAAAGCAAGAAGCACCATCACAGCCCATCGCCCCGCCTGCGGTAAAGGCAAGAGTTGCCAAACGTGCCAAAGGATATAAGCATTGCCACCACAAATCAAGGCAAGCATGATAAGAAGCATAGGGATATTCATTGTTGAGAATAGATAAATTATAATTTAGAGGGGCATTTACTTTCTTCTTGAAAGTCGAGAAAGAGTACGTGTTCCCTGCTTTTTTTATGAAAGTTTATGTTTTGTGTTATCGACAGAGCTTCGTCTTTGAGCGTTCAGCGGTAGAAGAAAAACGAGGGAGCACTCCTGTAAAACCGCCATACGCCTCCCGAAATTTCTTCCCACGCCTCCCGAAAGGCGCATTAAAGCTCGAAAAAGGGCAAAACCTGCTATTTGTCGTGGTCTTGCCCTTTCTTGTTACTACAAAGATACAATGTTTTGGGGCGAAATGCAAGTGGAGTGTTAAGAATTGTATATGTATTTTCTTAGAAAAAGAATGAAAAACTTTTTGGTATAAGGGAAAAATGTTATATTTGTCGCAGAAATTTATTCACTTAATTGTTCGCTTTGTGATGAGAAGGGTATGTATGTTCTATATCCACACTCTGCAAGGAGATGGAGGAGTCTTTGGATTCTGCGGATAATAGGCTTACTCTTGTTTGAGCTTATGTAAAAAAGGATAGTATAATCCCTATAGATACCATAAATGTTGTAACCCAAAGTAGTTGGGAAGAAATTCGAAGTGCTTCATATCTATGTAGGGCATGGAGATTCTTTCGCTTCCTAATAAGAAACTTAAATATTATACTGTAAAATGAAAAAGATTCTATTTGCAACACTTCTCTCCCTATCAATGGGACTTCTTTCGAGTTGTGACAAAGAAGAACCTATTGATGGCCGTTATCCCGTGATGGGGTATCATCAAGTTATTGGTTTACGCTTTATAGATAGCCAAGGTAACAACCTGCTGGAAAATGATACAGCGTCCTTGGATTCTGTAAGTGCTTTTTTGGAGCTTCTTACAGGGAAAGGAAAGGTGCGTAAGGTGCCAGAAAATCTCAAAATTTGGAAGGCAACAGCTCCAGGAGAGGTTAATAATCCTCGATTGTTCGTAGCTTGGACAACGGTTATATATTATACGTCAGGGAAAGATGTGCAGGGAGAAGAAACGCTTGCTCTTACTTTTCCTAAGATATACGGAGATACAGTAGCGAGGGAGTAT
>JBHAFO010000232.1:0-3898 GCA_041856145.1 Alloprevotella sp. | reverse complement strand
CCACTCATCGCACCATCGCCAATAACGGCTACTACATGGCGATCTTTCTCGCCATGACGCACAGCAGCTAAGGACATACCCAAGGCTGCAGAAATAGAATTGCTGGCGTGACCACAGGAGAAGGTGTCGTATTCACTCTCATAAGGCGAAGGGAAAGGCGCAATACCCTTGAACTTACGATTTGTAGAGAAGCGTTCGCGCCGTCCAGTGAGTATTTTATGTCCATAAGCCTGATGCCCCACATCCCAAACGATGCGGTCGTAAGGCGTATTGAACACATAGTGTAAAGCCACGGTGAGTTCCACTGCGCCAAGGCTGGAAGCAAAGTGTCCAGGATTGACAGAGAGTTCCTCAATAATGTTCTGTCGCAATTCGGCACAGACTTGAGGCAACTCGTTCACTGCCAACTTACGCAAATCAGCAGGGAGATTGATGTGTGGAAGGTATGTGTAATTTATTTGTTGTGTCATTGTTCTCCTATCAAAGGTAGTACGTGCAAATTTACAATATCTTCGGCATCTATATCCGTTTCATCGGGAAAATATGTACCTTTGTCCGCAAGAATAGATGTTTTATCAGCCTGATTACAGACTGTTCCACTAACTTATCTCCCGCTTATGCGCAAACATTTTCTACTCCTTATCTTATTTATAGTAAGCGTTTGCAACGTTGTGCAGGCGCAAAAGTTTGACTACTTCTTCACGAACAAAACCCTACGCTTGGATTATGTTCTTGCAGGCAGTAACCGCACGCAGGAAATCTCCTTAGCAAGGATGCAAGAGTTCCCTGTTTGGGCTGGCCGTAGGGTCAATCTGGATGTTCTTCCATTCGAGGGGAACGGACAAGTTGAGATGATTGACGAAGCTACTGGGCGTACCATTTATCGCACTTCCTTTTCCACCCTTTTCCAAGAGTGGCAAACAACGGAAGAGGCCTCACGCCTGCGTCGTTCCTTCGAACACACGGTGCTTGTGCCTGCCCCTAAGAATAAAGTGCAGGTGCGTATGACTCTGACAGATCACCGTCGTCGCCCTTCAGCCGAGTTTGTACAAACGATAGATCCCAAGGATATTCTTATTGAGCGGCGTAATCCTAAAACCAGTTACCCTGTTCGCACCATTCAGCAAGCTGGAGATGTTGCCGATAAGATAGACCTTTTGTTCGTAGCTGAGGGCTATACAAAAGATGAGATGAGCCTCTTTTACAAAGATGTAGCCAATGCTGTAGATGCGTTGTTCAGTCACGCCCCTTTCGGTAAGTTCCGCCAGCGGTTCAACATTCTCGCAGTGGCTTCTCCGTCTGAAAAAAGTGGCGTATCAGAGCCTGCTAAGGGCATTTGGCAGGATACGCCAATGAAGAGTCACTTCAGTACTTTCTATTCCGACCGCTACTTAATGACCGAAGACCTTTGGAACATGCACAACCGCTTGGCTGGCATTCCTTATGAGCATATCATCATTTTGGCAAACACGCCTACTTATGGCGGTGGTGGTATCTATAATTATTATATGCTCACTTCCTCTCGTCAAAAATGGTTCCGCCCCGTTATGGTGCATGAATTTGGGCATAGCTTTGCAGGCTTAGCGGACGAATACTTCTACGATGACCAATACGAGCAATACTATTTCTCCGATGTAGAGCCTTGGGAGTGGAACATCACAACTTTGATCAACTTCAAGGACAAATGGTTGGACTTGGTTGCCGATACCACCCAAAGAAATACGGGCGTTGTTGGACTGTATGAAGGTGGTGGCTATCAATCCAAAGGCGTGTTCCGTCCTTCGTACAACTGCCGGATGCGCACCAATGAGCATCCCGAGTTTTGTATTGTTTGCCAACGCGCATTGGAGCATACCATCAAGTTCTACACAGAACAGTTACCATAAACGCTCCACGGCACCCACCAAACAATTTGAAGCATTAAGTCCTTTCTCAACCTCTCAGTTATTGAGGTGAGAAAGGGCTTTTCTTTTCTCCCTGCGGAGCAAAACTTTTCTCCTTGCACCACTACTTTTGACTGGAGGCGTAAAAAAAGTTTATTTAGCACTGTGGTTTGCACAAAACGCAGTGTAATTTATACAAAATACAGTGTAAAACGAAAAATGTTAGCGCATACAGACGAAAATATTGGCGCAAGGAGGTAAAATGTAAGCGAAGAGAGATGTATTTGGGCAGGTAAGAGTATGGGAGTAGAGCGTTGTTTACCCTGCCTAAAGGCGCAAGAACTCAACTCTTTGTTGTATATTTGCTTAACAAATATCAATTCGACACTTAATTTATTCGCTATATGCAAGGTTTACTCCTGCTCTTTGAACAACATTTTGGCGCACCGCCTGCAAAGATTGAACCGATTTCTAAGGCTGGTAGCAATAGAGAATATATACGTCTCTCGTGCGAAAATGGCAGAACAGTTGTTGGTGTGATTGGACAATCGGTTGCGGAAAACAATTGCTTCCTCTATCTCTCACAGCATTTTGCGGAGAAAGCCCTCCCCGCCCCTGCAATTATTGCCATTTCTGACGACCGTATGCGGTATTTGCAGGAAGACCTCGGTACAGTTGCGCTCTATGATTTGCTCAAAGAGGGACGCCAATCAGGCAACTACTCGCCCGAAGAACGCCAGTTCATTCGACAAGCCATACGTCTTCTGCCCCATATTCAAATTAAGGGTGCTGAGAATTTAGACACGGAACGCCTTATGCAACCCCAAGTGTTTACGCCTATGGCTGCGATGTTCGACCTTAATTATTTCAAGTATTGCTTCTTCCGAACCACGGATACGCCTTTCGACGAAGTGCGCTTAGAGGAAGATTTCCAACGCCTCAGCCAAGACCTCTGTGAGGATGCGCATCAAGCTTTCCTTTTCCGCGACTTCCAAGCACGCAACATTATGGTGAAGAATAGCGGCGAGCTTGCTGTGATCGATTATCAAGGAGGGAGATTAGGACCTTTACACTATGATGTGGCATCGTTCCTATGGCAGGCTTCGGCTTGCTACGACCCTGCGTTGCGCAATGAGATGGTGGAGGAATATCTCGACGAATTGAGCACCCTACTTGAAGTGGACAAACCAAAATTCAAAGAGAAGCTCCAGCTTTTTGTATTCTTCCGCTTATTGCAGGTACTTGGGGCTTATGGTATGCGTGGTTACTTCGAGCGTAAAAAGCACTTTATCAACAGCATACCGCCAGCCATCGAGAGTTTACAACAACTGCTCGCAGAGGGTGTGGCAAGGGACTATCCTTATTTAGAAAGCCTCCTCAACGAGATGGTTGCTCTCCCTAAGTTTACCAACAGACCATCACAGGGAGAAAAGTCGATTTCTAAGTATGACAACCAGGGCGACCTCGTTGTTTCAGTCTATAGTTTCAGCTATAAGAAAGGCATTCCAGAGGACACAAGTGGCAATGGCGGTGGCTATGTTTTCGATTGCCGTTCGACCCACAACCCTGGACGCTATGACCAGTATAAACCGCTCACAGGATTAGACCAGCCTGTCATCGACTTCTTAGAGGAAGATGGCGAGATTATTACCTTTCTTGAGTCGGCATACCGCTTGGCTGAACGCCATGTAGAGCGGTTCATTGAACGAGGTTTTACCCACGTGATGTTCTCTTTCGGTTGCACAGGAGGCAGACACCGCAGTGTGTACAGCGCACAGCATTTGGCAGAGCATCTACATCGGAAGTATGGCGTTGAAGTCCGTCTTTGCCATCGTGAACAAGGCATCCAGCAGGTCTTCGACCGCCCCAAAGGGCTATAGTTTCCCTTCGTAGCGTTTCGTGTTTTGGATATTTTTCCCGAACTTTGCAGATACTATGCTCACAGCGATTTTAGAAGCTCTTATACATCCAGAAGACTTTTGGACTTTCTTTAAGGTAGAAACTTGGGAAATGGT
>JBHAFO010000231.1:0-3437 GCA_041856145.1 Alloprevotella sp. | reverse complement strand
TCAAAAGCATTATCTTTGTAGTAAGGAAAAGGGATAACGGCGTGCTAAAGCCGTTATCCCTTACTTTTGTTCCTTTTTCTCCAACCAAATGGCGCAACTTGAAATATCTTCTTGCGCCTGCCGTCATTTTTTCGAGCCTTGTTGTGAGAACGGGAAGGCTCGGAATATTTTTTACACCAGGGTGAAACGTTAATCTTTGTACATGAAGCATAAAATCAAGGGCAGGATAGTCCCCGAAGAGTTCGGTTGCTATCCTGCCCTGTTATGGAAAGGGAAGTAGAAATAGGCTACATCCAGTCCTCACTTATGGGCTGATTTTTTAGGATGGACGAGGAGTAAATTGTTGCGATGGTGCAGAGGCTATTGGTGTGGGTGGTGATGGTTTCTTTTGCTTGATTGAGTATAGAAGTTGGGGCAGTCCATATAGAAAACGAACCTTTCCGTTCTGCCAAACGAGCAGAGCCAAGCCACGTAATGCTTGAGCTATGCCGTGGCGCAGGAAAGGTCTATTGAAAATGCCCCGCTTGCAATAGTGCAAGCGGGGCGTTGGTTTGGAGAGCTTTTTCTTATTGTGTCTTAACGACCTTTGTGGTGACTGCGCCCTGAGCGGTTTCAGTCTTTACGAGATAAACGCCTTGCGGGAGGTGCGAGAGATTGAGCGTGGAGGTTGTCGTGCCACTTGCCACCCTCATGCCAGCAAGATTGTAAACATGGATAGCACTGATGCGTGCTTCACTGTGCAGGTACAATACGCCTTGTTTTATATAGGGAGCAATGGTTACTCCCCTGGAAGTGATTGCGGAAAGTCCTGTCGTTGGGTCGTCTTCCGCAAGGGCGGGCAATACAATCAATTTGGACTTTGAGAGGTGTTCGTAATTGATGTTTCTGCCGTCACGCTTGTTGTTCGTCAAGACTAATTGATACTCGCCCTCTTCGAGATAGAGTTCTCCACCAGCTTCGTATTCCTTTTCTTCATCTTTCTCGAGGAAGACTTCAAACTCCTTGAATCTGTGCGTGATGTCTAAGCCATCTTTGCTAAAAACGAACAACTGCAGATGGGCAAACGAACCCATGTATGCACCTATGGCTTGGGACACAGTGCGCAGCGTGGCACGCAAGGGCGTGTTCTTTCGTACCCGATACACAGAATCTTTAAGCTCCGCCTTCAGCTTTCCCTCGTAGAGGTTGGCATCTCTCACTGCTATGCGAGCAGAGTTGAGCACAGTGTTAGGAATAATGGTAGGCTCTTCGCTCAATCCGTTCGTAGGGTCGTATGTCACACTGGCATAAGCCTCGTTTGCGTTTGCCATGGGCGTGTATTCAGCAACAAACTCTTGCGTCTCGCCTGGTTCAAGGTGAATGGAAATCGTTCGCTCTTTAACTTCGGCTTTGTCCACCGTTCCGGTCACTGCCTGCGCTCCGAAATGCACAGAGATAAAAGAAGAGTAGGCTGCCGTTCCATTGTTCGTGAGCTGAATCTTCAATGTGTTGCTCTTGCCTGCAAAGACAAAAGTCTTGTCGATGGTTGAAGAAAGACTAACGGGCGTATGCCTTTCCTCGACCGTCAATTTATTTCCCTGCTTATGGGCTTTCACTTCCTCTTCAAAGTATCTGCCAACGGGAATGACCTGCCATTCGTTCTTCCCTCGTGGTGAGAAGATGGGCAAGAGGGTGAAACTTCCCTCGGGAACGGCTTCTGGCATGAGTCGCACTTCAATCCTATTATATGTATAGTCCTTTTGAATACGCCACGGTGAGGGAGCGCCAACAGCCAACAGCCTACCGTTCTGCTTGATGCCCAGCGAAAAGTCCATTTCTATCGTTTCATAGCCTTCGAGTCGCACGCCTTTGATGTCCACTGTTGGGTTGAAGTCGGAGTAAGTCGCACTCTTGCGCAGGGCTTTGGCGAGCAATAGATGTGTAGGTTGAGGGTGCGTCACAGCACCAGGAGGGGCAATGCCCATAATGACTTGGAGGTCTACCACGTATGCGCCTTTCCCATCACCGCCCACACCACGGGTTTGGGGCGAGAGATAGGAGAATCTAAAATAGCCATTGGCTCTGCCATCCCAGCCCCAATTGATGTGATAAAATCCATTCTCATAGCCGTCACAAACGAAGGCGTGTCCTAGTTCGGCAGCGATGCCATCCAAATAAACAGGGCGTCTTTCTGCCAGTTCTTGATAGAGAAGACTGTCCCACGCTTCGGCTGTCATGTTCATGCGTCTTATCAGTCGCGCCGTAGGGTAGTCGAAGTGTTGATGGAGGGCTTTGAGCGCATTAGCTCCAGTGCTACTGCTCTCTTCCGTATCGTATCTCATGTTGCACCCAGCCCCCACTTCTGCGAGCAACAAGCCCACTGCGTCTTTCTCTTCCTGCGTGATGGTGGAACTTGTGGCATAGTATGGGCGCATCTTCTCCCATTGATAGTCGCCCTCGCTACCCAGCACGAGCGTCTTGCCAGGCTTAAAGAAGTTCTTAAAGTTATAGTATGCGCTCCCTTGGGCACGGAGAGGGTGGCGATGATAGTACATGATTTGCGCCAAAGCCGTTGCCACACAACCCGTTGGGGTGGCACTTCCATTGATCTGTGGGGCTTTGGTGTTATAGGGCATGCCCTGTCCCCAGTTGATGTCATTGAGCAAAGGCTTGATAGGTGCTTTTTGTGCGGGAGTTGCAACAGTGGCAAGCGCAGGAGCGTTTGCGGTTTGTTGTCCCGCCTCAGCAACCTGCTGTCCCAAGGCATAGAGAAAGGTCTTGAGCTGTGGAGGCATTTCCGCATCGTTGAACGAACTGTTGGGCGAATAGCCCACGACAGGCTCTACGGCATCGTCGCCAGCAATCACGATATAGCCTTTTTGAGACGAGGGAGAAAAGACGTAAAGCAAAGGTGCTGACGCATCATGCTCTGAGCTGTTGAGGGTGTAGACAAGGCGAAGCTCTTCCTGTGCTTGCGCCAGCCGTTTGGCTTTGGGTGAAACCGTTTTTGTAGGGGCAGAAAGGTTGGACAACAGTCCGCTTTGTAGAGCGAGCTTGCGTGCACGCTCCGCGTCTATTGGGTTGCTCCATAAAGAAAGTGCGTGCCAGCAGAACGCCAAGAGTAATGCAATTCTTGAATTGTTCAATTTCATAGGGTTGGAGTTTGAGAAGCAGTTGCACCGCCCTTGCAAAGCAACAATGCGAGAACTCTTCTTCAATAAATTAAGGAGATAGAAAGTTACAGTGTCAAATGCTGAGAACAGAGCGCCCCTGGGTGATGCGTTGTTTCTTGGGAAAGTAAATACAATACGGCAGATGGCAATGTTCTCATAGTCAATCGCAAAGATACGGAGATTATTCTGTATGAGAGGCGTAGTAGGTGAGAATAAAGCCTCTGCGACTTGTCCCGATGGCGGGATAGTCGCAGAGGTTTTGTATGGGGTGTAGAGAGGAGGAAG
>JBHAFO010000230.1:0-7619 GCA_041856145.1 Alloprevotella sp. | reverse complement strand
TCTGCAAAATAGTATCTATTGCTTAATCACTGAGCCAGTGCGTTGTCTCAAGGTGATGCCTTGCTGAACTTCCGACAGTGTGAGGAAGAGCGAATGGCTACGTATAATAAAATTCCTCGCTCAACACATCGGTGCTGAGCGAGGATTTTGTGGTTTTAGCGAGAGGATTATTTTTCGCTGGTGACTTGGATGACGATCTTGGGCTGGCGGGGATCGTTGGTGATGAGAAGGATGCGGTGCGTACCGCGGAGCTTGCGAGAGGCTGCAGAAAGGGTCACTTTGATTTTTGCCTCCTTGCCCGGCTCAATGGTGCGCTTGCCCAAAGTGACACCAATGCCAGGGTTGTACACTTGCAAGGTCTTGATGTCCAAGGGTGCTGTGCCTGTGTTCTTGAGGGTTAGCAAGCCTTTCAAACGACTCTTATTCCCAAAACTTCCGAGGTGGAGGTTTGTCTCAATTTCAGCCTTTGGAGCGGCGTTGGTGGGGGAGCTGAGGGCTGTGATGCTGGGGAGGAGGGTGGCTGTGACGTTGAGTTCGTTGGTCGTACTCACACGGTCGCCCTCGTAGCGTCCGAGGTAAATGCTCGTGGTGGTCAGTCCCATATTGCTAAGAGCATCGCTGTTGAGCGTGAGCACGATGCGTCCAGTGCGTCCAGCAGGGATCACTTCAGGAATGACCCGAGCGCGGAGATAGGGCGGTAGGTGCATCACCAAGGGGCGACCTGCCTTTGTGTCTTGGTTCTTGATATAGAGCGTTTTCTCGGGGCGGTCGCCACGATTGACGTCGTCAAATTCGATGTTGTCAGTGCTGAGAGCATAGTTGCCGATGCGGTATGGGAAATCGCCATCGTAGGTCAGTTTCTCCAAGACCACATTGCCTTTGATCTGGAGATAGGTGGGCGTGTTATTGATGCTCGTATAGACGGCAACACCTTTGTTGAAATGTCCCAAAAGCTCGGCATCATAGCGAACGATGAGCGTAGTGGCATAGCCTGGCTTTATCTCCTCGGAAGTCCATTGAACGGTGGTGCATCCACAGTCTTCGACCACATCGGTGATTTTGAACGACTCTGTGCCACGGTTGGTCACAGTGAAGCGTGCTTCTCCCGGTTCGTGCCAAGCGAGCACGCCCACGTTTTGCGTCGTTGCAGAGAACTCCGCTTTCGGCTGTGCCACCGTGTGCAACGCTGCTCCGAGGAACAAGGAAAGAATGATTTGTTTGAGCATAAAATGATGGTTGTTCAACCCTCCTGCGTGGGGGAGAGGAGGGGATAAGTTGTGCCAAATGGCGAAGTTTCAGCTTTGTTGTCCCGCTTTCTGGCGTTGGAAGTGGGGCTTGCTTATAGAGCAAAGGTAATAAAAAAAGGGGAAATGCTTGGCTTATCCGCTGAGGTTGGTTAATTTTGTCTTTGTACAAATGTGGCGCAATGCCATTGTGCAAGCAAATAAACGGGTGCTGGTGTGCGTCCTCTTCGTTCTGGAAAACGGACGTGCCAAGCAAGACATGTGCTGGGGCTACGCCGTGACGCAGGGAGAGGCGGAAGAGGAAATAGTCGGTAAAAGACAGTTTTTCCTCGCCGTGTACGTAGCACTTTCCTATCAATTATAAAAGACAATCTCCGCCAATGAAATTTATATCTTGGAATGTGAATGGGCTTCGTGCCTGCCATGGGAAGGGCTTTGAGGAGGCTTTCCGTGCTTTGGATGCCGACTTCTTTTGTCTGCAAGAAACGAAGATGCAGGCAGGACAGCTGGATCTCGCCTTTGAAGGCTATCACAGCTATTGGTGCTATGCCGAGAAGAAGGGCTATTCGGGCACTGCGATATTCTCCCGCTATGAGCCTTTGAGCGTGACCTATGGTTTGGGCATCGAGGAACACGACCACGAAGGGCGTGTGATTACTTTAGAAATGCCAGACTTCTATCTCGTCACCTGCTATACGCCCAATTCGCAAGACGGTTTGCGTCGTTTGGACTATCGAATGACGTGGGACGATGCTTTCCGTGCCCATTTGCAACGCTTGGATGCGGTGAAACCCGTCATTGTTTGCGGTGATTTGAACGTGGCGCACAAGGAGATCGACCTCAAAAATCCGAAGTCGAACCGTAAGAATGCAGGCTTTACGGACGAGGAACGTGAGAAGTTCGGCTTGCTTTTGGATGCTGGTTTTGTGGACACGTTCCGCCATTTTTATCCCGACTTAGAAGGCGCATATTCGTGGTGGTCTTACCGCTTCCAAGCCCGTGCCAAGAATGCGGGCTGGCGCATCGACTATTTTTTGGTGTCGGAACGCCTCCGCACGCAACTGCAAGATGCTAAAATTCATAGCGATATCCATGGCTCTGACCATTGCCCCGTGGAGGTCGTAGTGGAAGTGAAAGGATAGCTTGATATAATATATAAGTATGAAAGACTTTGTCAAAATTACCCTTGCCTCGATGGTGGGCATGGTGCTTCTGACCATTTTTGGCGGACTGATGATGCTCGTGATGACGCTCAGTATGGCAACGACACTGGGAGCAGAAACGGAAAAACTCGATGCGGATGCCAATGTGTTGCGCATCCGCCTGACGGGACAACTCGTGGAGCGCACGGTCGAAAATCCTTGGGCAGAATTGTTCAACAACAATGCTTTGGCAGAGCAAAACCTGCATACATTGACACGTGCCATCGCAGAGGCGAAGCGCAATCCGCAGATCAAGGGCATTTATCTTGAGGGTGGTAGCCTCATTGGAAGCTATGCACAGTTGCAGGAGTTGCGCCAGAGTTTGGTAGACTTCGGTAAGGAAAAGGAAATTTATGCCTATAGCGAGGATTATAGCCAAGGCAGTTATTATGTAGCCTCGGTTGCCAATACGCTCACGCTGAACCCTATGGGGATTCTCGATTGGCACGGTCTCGCCGCCCAGCCCATCTTCTTCAAAGACCTCTTGGAAAAGGTGGGCGTGAAGATGCAGGTATTCAAAGTTGGCACGTTCAAAAGTGCTGTAGAACCTTTTATCAACACGGAAATGAGCGATGCCAACCGCTTGCAGGTGACGGCTTATATTCACAGCATCTGGAACACGGTGGTAAAGGACGTAGCTACGTCGCGCCAAGTGCCAGTGGCTCTTTTGGACAGCGTTGCCAATAACTATGCGATGTTCAGCGAAGTGAGCCACTACAAGAAGGCGCATCTGATTGACGAGGTGAGATACATCGACGAGGTGCGTGAGGATTTGAAAAAGATCTTCGGCGAAGTGAAATTTGCCTCGCCCCAAGCCGTGCTGAGTGAAGCTGGCGAAGGCGAGGGCGATAAGGCTGTGGCAATCTACTATTGCGAGGGCGATATCGTGGGTGCGGCTGCCGACAATGATTACGATACCAAAGGCTTGATTGTAGGCTCTCGGGTGGTGGAAGACTTGGATAAGTTGGCAAAAGACGAAGAGGTTGGTGCTGTGGTGATCCGCATCAATTCGGGCGGTGGCAGTGCTTACGCCAGTGAGCAGATGTGGCGCGCAATCAGCCGTCTGCGCGAGAAGAAACCCGTGGTAGTATCCATGGCAGGTGCGGCAGCATCGGGCGGTTATTATATGGCAGCCCCAGCCAATTACATCTATGCCCAACCCACAACGCTCACGGGTAGCATTGGTATCTTTGGTATGATTCCCGATGCTTCTGGACTGCTGACTGAAAAGTTGGGACTCCATTTCGATGTGGTGAAGACGCACCGCTCGGCAGATTTTGGAGCGATGGGACGCAGTCTGAATGCCGATGAAAGCGCAGCGATGCAGCAGTATATCAATCGTGGTTATACCACTTTCTTGACCCGTGTCAAGGATGGTCGTCGCTTTAAGTCGCTGGCAGATGTGGACAGCATTGCACAGGGACGCGTCTGGACAGGCAAGCAGGCTTTGGAACTTGGTTTGGTCGATGAGCTTGGCTCGCTGAACGATGCTATCGAGAAGGCGGCATCTTTGGCAAAGATGGAACACTATTATGTCTTGGATGCTCCCAAAGAAATTTCTTGGTGGGAGGCGATGAGACAAGCAACCTCGGGCGATGACTATTTGGAGGATAAACTGCGAATGGTGCTCGGTGTCTATTATGAGCCTATGCGCTGGACGATGACCTTGCAAGAGCGAGATCGTTTGCAGGCACGTATGCCTTATGAATTGAATCTGCAATGACTTGGTGGCGTTGGGGCTTGCTCCCTTTGGCAGGACTATACAATGCCGTGACCAAGGTGCGCAACCGCCTTTTCGACCTTGGGATCTTGGACGAAATGCCGACGCCTCTGCCTACTATTTGTGTAGGTAATTTGGCTGTGGGAGGTACGGGCAAGACGCCACACGTGGAATACCTCTTGCAACTGCTTGCCCCTCACCATCGAGTGGCTATGCTCTCTCGTGGCTATGGTAGGCGCACAAAGGGTTTGCAAGTGGTTGCCATGGATGCTCACCCCGACGATGTGGGCGACGAACCGTTGCAGATCAAACGCCACTTCCCTGATGCCCTCGTGGTGGTCGATGCTAATCGACGACGCGGGGTGCAGTTCCTCAAGGAAGAAGGTGCGGAGGTCGTGGTCTTGGACGATGCCTTTCAGCACCGCTATGTGCGCCCCACGTTACGCATCTTATTGACCGATTATGCTCGGCGATACTCCAAGGACTATCTCCTGCCCCTCGGGCGTTTGCGAGAAGCACGGCAGGGTGCAGAGCGAGCCGATGTGATCGTTGTGACTAAGTGCCCACGGGATTTGTCCCCCGCAGAGCGCGATGCCATCGTGCAGGAGTTGCAACCACAGCAAGGGCAAGCGGTGTTCTTCACCTATAGCCGTTATGGCACACCCTATACCCTTTTCCCCGAAACCAAGGCTTACGCTGTGGCTAAGGATATAGTCGTGCTCACAGGCATTGCGCACCCTGAGCCTTTGATTGCCCATTTTGAGCAGAGTGCGAGGGTACAAAGTTTGCGCTTCCCCGACCATCACCGCTTCACGCCAACCGATATTGAGCGCATTGAGCAGGTGGCAGAAAAGGTGGAACAGCTGATCACGACGGAGAAAGACGCCACTCGTCTCTTCCCTTATGCCGACAGCCTTTCCGAGACTCTGCGGCAGAAGATTTATGTACAACCGATAGAAGTCGCATTCATAGGCGACGAAAATTCTTTCAACGAAATAATTACTACAAATGTTAGCACACATCAAAGAAACCGCTGAATGGCTTTTGAGCCGTACAGCATCTCGTCCCACAACTGCCGTAGTTTTGGGTACTGGTCTTGGCCGTTTGGCAGAAGAAATTGAGGTCATCGATGCCTTTCCTTATAGTGAAATTCCTAATTTCCCCGTATCTACGGTGGAGGGACATTCTGGGCGTTTGATTTTCGGACGCTTGGGCGGTAAGGAAGTGATGGCAATGGAGGGTCGTTTCCACTACTATGAGGGCTACTCCATGAAGGAAGTTACCTTCCCGATGCGTGTGATGTTTGAGCTTGGTATAAAGAACCTTTTTGTGAGCAACGCCTCTGGCGGTATGAATCCCGCTTTTGAGATTGGCGACCTGATGCTCATCACCGACCACATCAACCTCTTCCCCGAACACCCCTTGCGTGGTAAGAACTTCCCTACAGGTCCTCGTTTCCCTGATATGAGCGAGGCGTACGATCGGGAGTACCTCGCTCTGGCACGAGAAATCGCTAAGGAGAAAGGCATCCGTACCGTGGAGGGCGTTTATGTAGGCACGCAAGGTCCAACGTTCGAGACGCCTGCGGAGTATAAGATGTTCCGTATTTTGGGTGGCGATGCTGTGGGCATGAGCACCGTTCCTGAAGTGATTGTAGCCAACCATTGTGGTATCCGCTGCTTCGGTATTAGCATCATCACCGACCTCGGGGTGGAAGGCAAAATCGTGGAAGTGAGTCACGAGGAGGTGCAGAAAGCTGCCAATGCGGTGCAACCACTGATGGCAGATATTTTCCGCGAACTCGTGAACCGCATTGCGTGATAAAACCTCACGGTTGAATGTTTAATTTTTATAGGAGGGGGCGTATTTTCATAACATTGTAGAATTGTGAAAGATAGCTGAACATAGGCTCCCTCCTATTCCAAAAACTTATAATTATGAAGATGAAATTCCTCCCCTTGCTGTTCCTGCCTTTGGCATTTATGGCTTGTAAGAATGACAAGCCTGCTGCCGCTGACACTACGGCTGAGGCTGTGACCGAAAAGGCTGACAGCACAGCCGAACAACGCATTCCGCCAACGGTGAAAACCATTGACCCCAAGCTCAAAGGCAACGAAATTCTCTCAGCCATAGCCGCTGACCACAAAGGACAGGTGGTTATCGTTGATGTATGGGCAACTTGGTGTGGCCCTTGTACCCAAGCGATGGAAGTGATGCACCCCTTGAAGAAAGAGTTACAGCCCCAAGGTGTGGCATTTGTCTATCTGACAGATGAAAGTTCGCCCGAGGCAGAATGGAGCAAGCGTATTGAGCTTTATCAAGGTACACACTATCGCATTCCCGAGGCGCAGATGGGAACTTTTGGTCTCGTGGGTTATCCTTCCTATATCGTTTTGGATAAGAGCGGTAAGATAGCTTACGACAATCGTCCAACGGCAGGTTTCCCAGGTAATGATGCCCTTCGTAACACCGTGTTACCCCTTTTGAAATAATCCCAACGTATTGAATAAGATGAAGAAGATACTCCTCCTTTTCGTAGCCTTGCTTGCCCTCGGAACGGGTGCTAAGGCTACAAGCACTGCCACCGTATCAATCTCAACGCCTGCCCCACAAAAGGCTGTTGTGAAAACCCTCCCAGCCAATCTTGTGGGCGAGAAATTGCTCGCTGCCCTCAAGGCAAATTATAAGGGAAGGGTTGCTTTGATCGACTTTTGGGCAACTTGGTGTGGCCCTTGCCGTGTGGCAATGAAAGAGATCGATAAGATAAAACCTACATATATAGATAAAGGCGTCGCTTTCGTCTATGTCACGGGCGAAACATCGCCTTTGACGACTTGGCAGGAAATGCTTCCCGGCATTGATGGCGACCACTATCGCTTGACCAAGACGCAATGGGAGAGCCTCGGCAAACTGCTTAGCATTAACGGTATTCCCGCCTATATGTTGCTCAACAAGGACGGCTCTACTGCCTACGACAACCTCACTGAAGGCGGCTATCCTGGCAACGATTTTATCGAAGTGAAGTTAGACGCCGCTCTGGCGAAGTAAATTTCCACTTCCTACCCATTTCTCGCCCCTTTGCAGGCGGTCTCTTTGGACAATCTGCACAGGTGGCGAGATTTTTTGTGTACCTTTGTACATTATTATATAGGACTTGACAATGGAAAGAACCCTCCCTGCCGACTTTGTGGCGCAGATGCAAAAGCTCTTGGGCGATGCTGAGGCAGACAAGCTCTGCCAAACCCTGCTCGAGAGCCAGCCCCCCGTGAGTCTGCGTCTGCATCCTGCGAAAGGAAAAGGCTTGACGATCGATGCCACGGACGTGCCTTGGGCAAACTTGGGACACTACCTCGACGAACGCCCTACGTTCACTGCCGATCCACGCTTTCATGCTGGTTGCTACTATGTGCAGGAGGCGGCATCGATGTTCATCGAGCAAGCATTTCGTGCCAT
>JBHAFO010000229.1:0-7793 GCA_041856145.1 Alloprevotella sp. | reverse complement strand
CTGATATTTTCGTCTGGAGGCGGAGAAAAAGTTTAGTTTCCACTGATAATTATATAATTTGCAGTGGAAACTATATAATTATCAGTGATAACTAAAGTTTCTTTGCGCCTCCAGCAAAGTTTTCCTACGCCTATGGACAAAAATGTTGGCGCAAGAAGAAGAGTTTTTTGGCGTAAGCCGTGAAGTTTTAGGGGCTGAAACAAAGAACATTTAGTATCTTTGCAAGATATAAGAAGAGTATCTTCATTTGCCTTGTGGCAAATAGACACTGAATTTATGGCTTGCATATTACATATAGAAACATCAACAGAGGTTTGCTCCACGGCTATCAGTCAAGATGGGGTTTGCCTCTATTTTGAAGAGAATAGAGAGGGACCAGCTCACGCTCAGGTGCTGTCGTCTTTTGTTCAGGAAACATTGTCGTTTGCCGATAGCCACGCCATTCCCTTAGATGCAGTGGCTGTGAGTTGCGGTCCAGGCTCTTATACAGGGCTTCGCATAGGTGTGTCCACAGCTAAGGGCATTTGCTATGGTCGGAATGTGCCTTTGATTGCCTTGCCAACCTTGCAGGTGATGTGCGTCCCAATTCTTCTGCGCAACGACGAATTGCCCGAAGATGCACTCCTCTGCCCTATGATTGATGCCCGCCGTATGGAGGTATATTCTTGTTTCTACGACAGAGCGTTGAAACAAGTGCGCCCAACGAGTGCCGACATCATTGAGCCCAATAGTTATAAGGATTTGTTGGACGAACGCCCCGTCTATTTCTTCGGCAATGGTGCGGGCAAGTGCGAAGCTGTGATCCAGCACCCGAATGCCCATTTCGTGCCCAACGTTGTGCCACACGCAAAGGCGATGTTTCCTTTGGCTGAACAACGCTTCTTGCGTCAGCAGTTTGAAGACACTGCCTACTTTGAACCCTTCTATCTCAAAGAGTTTGTGGCTACAACTTCTAAGAATCCTTTACTTTAATATATCAAGAGATTAGAATCGTGGATTATAATACAAGTCGCACAAAATTACTCCTACCCGAATATGGACGGTTGGTGCAAGAGATGGTGGCGCAAGCACTGCAAATTTCAACTAAGGAGGAGCGTCAAGCCTATGCCGAACTGATTATTTATGTCATGGCAAACGTGACCTCTAACAGCAAACGCACGCCCGGCTATGAGCATAAACTCTGGGAGCATTTGGCGTTTATGGCAAACTATGAATTGGACATCGACTATCCTTTTGAAATATCCAAAGAAGCAATGTTCCAAAAGCCAGAAACAGTGCCCTACCCCACTGCCACTTCTCGCTTTCGCCATTATGGCAACTTGACCGAACTTTGGAGCAAACAAATCTCTGAGATGCCCGAAGGATACGAACGCAGACAACTCACGCTGGCGTTGGCAAACTTTATGAAGCGGACGCTGGTAGAAAATAGAGGCGGACACGTTACGGACGAGAAGATTGCTCACGACTTGGAACTTTATTCCGACGGACAAGTGACCTTGGACTTAACCACGCAACGCTTGGTGACCATTGCACCAATGGTATCTGCTAAGAAACGCTAAGTTTTCCCCTCGCTCATAATAGATATGAACTCATTTATCATTGAAGGCGGTCATCGCCTCAAAGGCGACATCACACCGCAAGGAGCTAAGAATGAAGCCCTGCAAGTGATTTGTGCCACTTTGCTGACCAAAGAAGAGGTACGCATTCAGAACATTCCCGACATTTTGGACGTGAACAATCTGATTGCGCTACTGATGGATATGAGCGTCAGCGTTCGCAAGAATGGCAAGGGCGATTATACTTTTTGCGCAGCCGATGTCAATCTCGACTTTTTGGAGAGCGAAGAGTATCTCGAGCGCTGCACGAAACTCCGGGGCAGTATTCTGCTCACGGGTGCTCTGTTGGCACGTTTTGGAAAGGCGGTGATTTCAAAGCCTGGAGGCGATAAAATTGGACGCCGTCGCTTGGACACGCATTTCTTAGGCTTTCAAAGTTTGGGTGCAAACTTCTCTTATGACAGCGACCAAGGCATATTCCGCATCGAAGCCGAACAACTTCAAGGAACTTATCTCCTCTTGGACGAGGCCTCGGTAACGGGTACGGCAAACATCATTATGGCTGCTGTTTTGGCGAAGGGACGTACCACTATTTATAATGCCGCCTGTGAACCCTATTTGCAACAGCTCTGCAAAATGCTTGTTGGCATGGGAGCTAAGATAGAGGGTATTGCTTCCAACTTGCTCATCATCGAAGGTGTGGAAAGCCTGCACGGTGCAGAACATACGATTCTGCCCGATATGATTGAAGTGGGAAGTTTTATTGGCATGGCAGCTATGATAGGCGATGGCGTTACAATTAAGAATGTATCCTACAAAAATTTGGGCATCATTCCTGCGTCGTTTGCTCGCTTGGGTATTCAGATGGAACGCCGAGGCGACGATCTCTATGTGCCACGTCAAGAGCATTACCAAATAGAAACTTTCCTCGATGGCTCGTTTATGACTTTGGCAGATGCACCTTGGCCTGGACTTACGCCCGACCTCTTGAGTGTACTCATTGTGGTTGCCACACAAGCCAAGGGTAGCGTGCTTTTCCACCAAAAGATGTTTGAAAGTCGCTTGTTCTTCGTAGACAATCTGATAGATATGGGCGCACAAATTATTCTTTGCGACCCACACCGCGCTGTGGTCGTAGGACACGATAATGCACAACCGCTCCGTGCGCGCCGTATGTCCTCTCCCGATATTCGTGCAGGTATAGCCCTGCTCATCGCAGCCCTTACTGCTGAAGGCACGAGTCGCATCGACAACATCGAGCAAATCGACCGTGGTTACGAAAACTTGGAAGAGCGTCTGTCGGCTCTTGGTGCAGTCATTCATCGCAGTTAGTCAGACACTTCTATGATTAAAGAAACTGACGTTTTCTCCATTGGTCGCATCACCCGAAGCCGTGGTTTGATTGGCGAAGTGGAAATGTATTTTACTGACGATACTTTCGACCGTGGCAGTGCAGAATATCTCGTGCTTTCATTAGATAATATCCTCGTTCCTTTTTTCTATGAGGAGTATCGTTTCAAGAATGACAGCACGCTTATTCTCAAGCTCGAAGGAATTGAGAATGAAGAGCAAGCCAAAAAGATAATTGGTGCAGAAGTATTTTACCCCCTCTCTGCTATGCCACTCAACGATGAAGAAGAGGGGTTGTCCTCTCTGCGTGCTTTGACGAACTACTCCTTATATAATCAAGAGGGTATTCTCGTTGGGAGAATTACAGAAGTGAACGATACTTCCGCCAACGTTCTGCTCTTTGTGGAGCGTGCCGATGGTGAGGAAATCATTCTCCCCTATCACGACGACCTTTTGATTGGCTACGACCTCAAAGCTCGTAACTTACAGATGGACATTTCGGATGATTTGCTCCATCTCAACGATTAAACATCTAACAACATCATTCCTGCTTTTCGATATGAAAGCATTAGCTATATTGGGTTCTACTGGATCTATTGGCACACAAACGCTCGAGGTTGTCCGCCAACACAAGGAGCGATTGGAAGTGCGTGTTCTCACAGCAGGCTCTAATGCCGAATTGCTGATAGAACAAGCCTTGGAGTTTAGCCCTGATGCCGTAGTAATTGCCGACGAGAGTCAGTACGACAAGCTCAAAACGGCTTTGCAACACACCGATGTAAAGGTGTATACAGGCGCAAAGGCTCTATGCGATGTGGTACAACTACCATCTGTGGACACTGTTGTTACGGCAATGGTGGGCTTTGCAGGTTTGCGCCCCACTATCTCTGCGATTGAAGCCAAGAAGACCATCGCTTTGGCGAACAAGGAGACCTTAGTGGTGGCAGGCGAATTGATTTCTCGCTTGGCGATTGAAAATAAAGTACGTATTCTTCCTGTAGACAGTGAGCACTCTGCCATTTTTCAGTCGCTCGTCGGCGAGGGCAACAATGCTATTGATAAAATTCTCTTGACGGCTTCAGGTGGGCCTTTCCGTAACTTCACTGCGGAGCAATTACGGGACGTAACCGTTGCTGATGCCTTGAAGCATCCAAACTGGGCGATGGGTGCAAAGATTACTATTGACTCTGCTACGCTGATGAACAAGGGGTTGGAAATGATTGAAGCCAAGTGGCTCTTTGGCGTTCAGCCCTCGCAAATCGAAGTGGTGGTTCATCCCGAAAGTATCATTCACAGCGCAGTGCAGTTTATTGATGGCAGTGTGAAAGCCCAGCTTGCTACACCAACAATGTGCCTACCAATTCTCTATGCCCTCTCCTATCCCGATCGTTGGGAATTTGAGGCAGAGAAGTTAGACCTCTTTAAGCTCGGCACGATGACATTTGAGCACCCCGACACCAAGCGTTTTCCCTGCTTACGCCTCGCCTACGAAGCCATCGAACAAGGCGGAACGATGCCCTGCATTATGAATGCTGCCAACGAAGTGGCAAATGATTTGTTCAGACAAGGACGCATCAGCTTTGTGGCTATACCATATATAATAGAAGAAACGATGAAACGGCACAAGGTAAGCCACGAGGTAACACTCGATACCTATCTCGAAGCCGATCGCTCGGCACGTGCTTTGGCAGAAAGCATCGCGAGTGCCCTCTCTTAATCTCATAATAAAACAAATATTCAATGGAAGTTTTTCTGATAAAAGCCCTACAGCTTATTCTTTGCTTTGCTATCCTCATTGTCTTGCACGAGGGTGGTCACTTCTTCTTTGCCCGATTGTTCAAAATCCGTGTAGAGAAGTTCGCCCTATTCTTCGACCCTTGGTTCAAGCTCTTCAAGTATAAACCCAAGAATAGCGACACAACTTACGTCTTGGGCTGGTTACCTCTGGGTGGCTACGTGAAAATCTCGGGGATGGTTGATGAGTCGATGGACTTGAAACAACTCGAAGCCCCTGCACAACCTTGGGAATTCCGATCCAAGCCTGCTTGGCAACGCCTGCTGGTTATGATAGGTGGTGTACTGGTTAATTTTGTTCTGGCTTTTCTTATTTACTCTGCGATACTCTTCACGTGGGGTGAGAAATTCGTTCCCATGGAAAAGATGACGGGCGGTTTCGTTTATAATAAGGAGGCGCAGGCTCTCGGCTTTAAGAATGGCGACATCCCGCTTGCAGCCGATGCCGTTCGCTTCGACCGCTTCGACGCTTCTATCTATCGCAGTCTTTCGGAAGCCAAGGAAGTAACCGTTTTGCGCGATGGCAAAGAAGTGAAGTTCGCACTTCCTGGCAATCTCAACATGCTTGATATGATTAAGAAAGAGCCGAAATTCCTCGCTCCTTCTATACCTAATCGTATTGATAGTATCCTACCCAACAGCGGAGCATTTAAGGGAGGGTTACAAAAGGGCGATATGATTGTGGCAGTGAATGGACAAGCCATTCAAACGGCTAACGAATACTTCGCCATCACAGCCAATACAGCAGGTAAACCGCTTACGCTCATTGTTCAGCGTAGCAATGCTCTTGACACGCTCATTGTCCAACCCGATAAGGACAATAAGATTGGACTTGTTTGGGCAACGCCTAACTACGAAACAGCCACACGTTCCTACTCTTTCCTCGAAGCCATACCTGCAGGCTTCTCTCACGGCTGGGAAGTGTTCACAGGCTATGTTTCCGACTTGAAATATCTCTTTACTAAAGATGGTGCAGAAAGCGTGGGCAGTTTCGGAACGATTGGTAGCCTCTTCCCTGCCACTTGGGATTGGCAACGCTTCTGGGAACTTACGGCTTTCATCAGCTTGATGCTCGCCTTTATGAACATCCTCCCCATTCCAGCCTTGGACGGTGGGCACGTTCTCTTTCTACTCTACGAAGTTGTAACTGGTCGCAAGCCTGGTGATAAGTTTATGGCACGTGCCGAGACCGTGGGAATGTGCCTACTCTTGGCATTGATGGCATTTGCTGTATTCAACGATCTCAGAAACTTTGTGTTCTAACTATTCATATATAATGGAACTACTAACAACTATTGCCGACCTGCAAGCACATTTATACTCGGTGCGTGAGGCTGGCAAAACCATAGGCTTAGTGCCAACGATGGGAGCTTTGCATGCTGGGCATGCCTCTCTGGTGGAGCGTTCTTTGAGCGATAATGATGTTACCGTTGTAAGCATCTTCGTAAATCCCACCCAATTCAACAACAAGCAAGACCTTGCCACCTATCCTCGCACCCTCGATGCCGATGCTGCACTCTTGCAACAACTCGGCGATGTCTGCATCTTTGCGCCTTCAGTAGAAGAGATTTATCCAGAAGAAGATACGCGTCAATTCTCTTATCCGCCCATCGACACAGTGATGGAAGGCGAACGTCGCCCAGGGCACTTCAATGGCGTTTGCCAAATAGTGAGTAAACTCTTTGAGATAGTTGCTCCTAATCGTGCCTACTTCGGCGAGAAGGATTTTCAGCAAATTGCCGTTATCCGTCAGATGATGAAAGCAGAAGGCTTTAGTTTTGAGCTTATTTCCTGCCCCATTGTTCGAGAACGCTCTGGCTTGGCACTCAGCAGTCGCAACCAGTTGATGACTGAAGCGGAGCGAGAATTGGCTGTGAACATCAGTCGCCAACTCTTCTTTAGCTGCGACTATTCCAAGAACCACACCGTGGCAGAAACGCAAGCCTTCGTCACCGATACTTTGAACGCCTTAGAAGGCTTAGAAGTGGAGTATTTCCAAATCGTAGACGGCTATACCCTACAACCCGTAGCAACTTGGGACGCCACAAATTATATTGTCGGTTGCATCACCGTCTTTTGTGGCACAACGCCCATCCGGCTTATCGACAATGTTTGCTACCGCAGGGCATAACATCACTCCTTATATATACATTCCTCACAGTCTCAGCAAAAGAGTTTGTGAGGAATATTTTGTTCTATTGTCACCTTGTTTTGCCTTAAATGCTCAAGTATTCCAACGATAAACTCTTTGCCAAAGAACACCGCTTGGACAGAGTTCTCTCTACTTGGGGATACTGTGCTTCGGTAACAGCTAACCATTACGACAGGGCTATGAATAAAATAAAATTGCATATCAAAACCTCTAAGGAATGATACAATACTTCTTGTGCTCCTTGCAAAGTTTTCCTACGCCCCTAATCAAGGATTTATGACGCAAACCGTGAAATTTATTGGCGCAAGAAGGTGAATTTCTTGGCGCATACGATGATAAGAAAGCCTTACATCAACCAAAAGTCGTAACTTTGTAGTCTATTATATACTATATTGCATGGACAAGAAGAAGAAGCCCCTGTTGGGTTTGACCCTCGACGAACTGCAGGCTTTGGCGATAGAACTCGGTTTTCCTAAGTTTGTAGGTAAACAAATTGCCGATTGGATTTACCAAAAGCACGTCCGCACGATCGATGAGATGACCAATCTTTCAAAGGTGGCTCGTGAGCGGTTGAATGAGGCATATACCATTGGTTGCTCAGCCCCCGTTGATTATCAAAAGTCGGTGGACGGCACAATCAAATATCTCTATCGCACTGCCGATGGGCATTACATCGAAACGGTTTTTATTCCCTCCGATGATCGTGCCACGCTTTGTGTGTCGAGCCAAGTGGGGTGCAAGATGAATTGCCAATTCTGCATGACAGGGCGACAAGGCTATATGACATCTCTATCTGCTACAGAAATACTTAATCAAATCTACTCCCTCCCCGAGCGCGACCGCTTGACCAATATAGTATATATGGGGCAGGGTGAACCGTTCGACAACCTCGATAATGTTCTTCGCTCTACTGAGGCGATGACAGAGGCTTGGGGATACGG
>JBHAFO010000228.1:0-8109 GCA_041856145.1 Alloprevotella sp. | reverse complement strand
GTTCGTCCCAAAATTTTCTTGGCAGAGAATGTCAAGGGGTTGCGCTCACACGATGGTGGTCGCACCCTTGAAACAATTCGTAATGTGATCAAAGAATTGGGCTATAGCTTGATAGAGCCTCGCGTGTTGCAGGCAATAAAGTATAGAGTGCCACAAAAGCGAGAACGCCTATTCCTTATTGCCATTCGCAACGATTTGGCAAAGAAAGCTTCTTTTGTATGGCCCACGCCTTACCATCGTATTATGACATTGATGGATGCTTTTTACGCTGGCGAGCTGTATGACACGGATGTGCCAGCATCTTTGGGACAGAAGTATCCAGCAAAGAAAGAGGAAGTGCTGGCACAAGTGCCAATGGGTGGCTATTGGAGAGATCTTCCTCTCTCGGTGCAGAAAGAATATATGGGTGGAAGTTTCTCGCTACCAGGCGGTAAAACAGGAATGGCACGCCGTTTGTCGCTTCACGAACCCAGCTTAACGCTCACTTGCGCCCCTGCACAGAAACAAACAGAGCGATGCCACCCCACAGAAACACGCCCCCTGACCATACGGGAATATGCACGCATACAAACTTTCCCCGACGATTGGCAATTTTCTGGGAGTATGTCAGCGCAATACAAACAGATTGGCAACGCAGTGCCAGTGAACCTCGCCACAGCCATAGGTCGCTCGTTGGTACAATGGCTCAATGAGATAAATGGGTGACTGATATGCGAACCTTTTCGCCCAGCCAAACGAGCAGAGCCAAGCGACGCAGTGCTTGAGCTATGCCGTGGCGCAGAAAAGGTCTGCGGGATGCGAACCTTTTCGCCCAGCCAAACGAGCAGAGCCAAGCGACGCAATGCTTGAGCTATGCCGTGGCGCAGAAAAGGTCTGCGGAGCGCGTATCTTTTACTTGCAGTGAGAGATAAATTTTCCCGCAATAAAGAAAACAATATCCTTTGATAAAGTGTTTTTTGATACGATTGTTGTAATTTTTCTCACAAACCCTTTGCTTACTCGACCAAAAGGCGTATCTTTGCGAATATAATAAAAAGACGACATGACTATACGATATTCAACACTTCCTGCGTTTCGACTTACTTTGCTCACCCTGTGAGCCGAGAAGACGAACGTATGTGGACAAATCTACAGTAGTTAGAAATGTCGTTGTCATTGCCAACACTTATTAGACGGCTTCTCCTCACAGAATGAATAGGGGAGAGCCGTTTTTTTATGATTATCTACAAAACGAAGAGCTTATGAGCGAGAGATTGTACATCTTCGACACCACGCTCCGCGATGGTGAGCAAGTGCCAGGTTGCCAATTAAACACGGTTGAAAAGATACTCGTGGCGCGACAATTAGAGAAGTTGGGCGTAGATGTGATAGAGGCAGGTTTTCCTGTGTCGTCACCTGGCGACTTCAACTCCGTGATTGAAATTTCCAAAGCTGTGACTTGGCCAACTATCTGTGCGCTTACACGTGCCGTGGAGAAGGATATTGACGTGGCAGCAGAGGCTTTGCAATTTGCGAAGCACAAGCGCATTCACACGGGGATTGGAACGAGCGATTCGCACATCAAGTACAAATTCAATTCCACGAGAGAAGAAATTATTGAACGCGCTGTGGCTGCGGTGAAATATGCCAAGCGGTATGTGGAGGACGTGGAGTTTTATGCCGAAGATGCTGGACGCACGGACAATGAGTATCTGGCGCGGGTGGTCGAAGCTGTGATCAAGGCTGGGGCAACCGTCGTGAACATTCCCGACACCACGGGCTATTGTCTGCCTGCGGAATATGGTGCGAAAATCAAGTATTTGATGGAGCATGTAGACGGTATTCACAATGCCATCATCTCCACCCATTGCCACAACGACCTCGGCATGGCGACAGCCAACACCCTCTCGGGCGTCCTCAACGGCGCACGGCAGGTCGAAGTGACCATCAACGGCATCGGCGAACGCGCTGGAAATACTGCGTTAGAGGAGGTTGCTATGATTTTGAAGTGTCACCACGACATAGGCATTGATACCAATATAAATACCCACCGAATCATGGCGACAAGTCGCATGATTTCTTCGTTGATGAATATGCCCGTTCAGGCGAACAAAGCCATCGTGGGACGCAACGCCTTTGCGCATTCGAGCGGCATCCACCAAGATGGCGTTTTGAAGAATGTCCAGACTTACGAGATCATCGATCCCAAAGATGTGGGTGTGGATGATAATAGCATTGTCCTCACTGCACGTTCGGGCAGGGCAGCTTTGAAACACCGCTTGGAGGTGCATGGTGTGACCATGACCGAGGAAAAGCTCGACTTGGTCTATGAGGAGTTCCTCCTCTTAGCCGATAAGAAAAAAGAAGTGACGGACGACGATGTGCTGATGCTCGCAGGGGCTGACCGTGCCGAGACGGCTGCGATTCGCTTGGAGCATTTGCAAGTGACGAGTGGTAAGGGCGTGCGTCCTGTGGCAGCCTTGACGCTCAAAATTGCAGGCGAGACCTTCACCGCCGCTGCGGAAGGCAATGGCCCTGTCGATGCTGCCATTCAAGCCTTGAAGCAGATCGTGAAGCGCAACATGACGCTCCGAGAATTTACGATCCAAGCCATCAACCGTGGCTCGAACGATGTGGGACGTGTGCACATGCAGGTGGAGCACGACGGCCATGTATATTATGGTTTTGGTGCAAACACTGACATTGTCACTGCCAGCGTTGAGGCTTACATTGACTGTATCAACAAGTTTAAGCATTAAACCCTTGTCCTTTATGTCCAACAATCATTCCGAAAACTCTCAGCCTGAGAATTATCAGCGGGTCTATCCCAAGTGGCTCGTGGTGGCTATGGGACTGAATTTTCTATCCCTCCTCCTCAGTCCTTTCTACCTCTTTGGAGGCATCAACCCCGTTGAGGGAGGCGGCATCTTGCGCTTCTTGGGATTTGTGGGGGTGAACCTTTTTTGGGTAGTGCCCTGCCTTTGTTTCTTCTTCTCCTTGGATATTTGGGGCAAGGGGCGCAGGACGCTCGGCATAGCGATAGGCGTGGTGGGATTAGTCACGACATTCGCAGGTGCTTACTACCTTTGGACATTGATTTAGTTCCCTTCAAACGCTTATGAATACGCTCTTCGACAAAATTTGGGACGCCCACGTTGTGCAAGTCATAGACGAAGGCCCCACACAGCTCTATATTGATCGCCTCTATTGCCACGAGGTGACAAGTCCGCAAGCCTTTGAAGGCTTGCGCCAAAGGGGCTTGCGCCCTTTCCGACCTAAGCAGATTTTCTGCATGCCCGACCACAACACCCCGACACACGACCAAGACAAACCGATTGCCGACCCAGTGTCGCGCCATCAGGTGGATACGCTCTCCAAGAATGCCGAGGAGTTCGGGCTTTCGCACTTCGGGATGCTCCATCCTAAGAACGGCATCATCCATGTCGTAGGGCCAGAGCAAGGACTGTCGCTCCCAGGAATGACAATCGTTTGTGGCGACTCGCATACCTCCACCCACGGTGCAATGGGGGCTATAGCTTTCGGCATCGGCACGTCGGAGGTGGAGATGGTGCTTGCCTCGCAGTGCATTCTGCAAGCAAAGCCAAAGGCGATGCGCATCACTGTAGACGGACAGCTCGGCAAAGGTGTGACAGCCAAAGACTTGGCTTTGTACATCATGAGCCGTATCACGACTTCGGGCGCAACGGGCTATTTTGTGGAGTATGCGGGAGAAGCCGTGCGAAATCTCTCAATGGAGGGACGCTTGACGCTCTGCAACCTTTCCATTGAAATGGGGGCACGTGGCGGAATGGTTGCTCCCGACGAAACAACCTTTGCCTACATCAAAGGCCGTCCCTATGCCCCCGAGGGCGAAGCGTGGGACAAAGCGGTTGCAAAGTGGCAACTACTGCGATCGGACGACGATGCCATTTTCGACAAGGAGGTACGTTTCGATGCCAAGGACATAGAGCCTATGATTACTTACGGCACTAATCCGGGCATGGGTATGGGCATCTCGCAAACCATTCCCGCTCCAGCAACAGAGAGCGATGCCAAGGCTTTGACATATATGCAGTTTGCCGAGGGCGAGAAGATGCTGGGAAAAAAAGTAGACTATGTTTTCCTTGGTGCTTGTACCAATGGGCGTGTGGAAGACTTCCGTGCTTTCGCCTCTTTGGTGGCAGGCAAGCGGAAAGCCGAGGGCGTCACGGCACTCCTTGTGCCCGGCTCGTGGGAAGTGGTGCGTCAATTGGAAGCTGAGGGCATCGACAAAATTTTACACGAAGCAGGTTTCTCACTCCGCCAACCCGGCTGTTCTGCCTGCTTAGGTATGAACGACGACAAAGTGCCCGCTGGCGCACTCTGCATCTCAACGAGTAATCGCAACTTCGAGGGACGAATGGGCCCCGGGTCGCGCACCTGCCTTGCCAGTCCACTCATGGTGACAGCCGCAGCAGTAACGGGCGTCATCACAGATCCAAGAACTTTATAAACGCTTGGCTTATGAAACAAAAATTCGACATCATCGAGAGTACCTGTGTCCCGCTTCCGATTGAAAATATAGACACAGACCAAATCATTCCTGCCCGCTTTCTCAAAGCTACGGACAAGGCGGGATTTGGCGAGAACCTCTTCCGAGATTGGCGATACAACGCCGACAATTCGCCCCGCGACTTCGTGTTGAACGATCCTACGTATGGCGGAGAAATTCTCGTGGCAGGCAAAAACTTTGGTTGCGGGTCGAGCCGTGAGCATGCCGCTTGGGCGATTGCCGACTACGGTTTCCGTGTGGTTGTGTCCACCTTCTTTGCCGACATCCATAAGCAGAATGAGCTAAACAACTTCGTCCTGCCCATCGTGGTGAGCGAGGCGTTCTTGGCAGAACTCTTCGAGAGCATTGCCAACGACCCCAAGACCATCGTCCGGGTCGATGTGCCAGCACAAACCATTACGAACACAGCGACGAATCGCAGTGAAACTTTTGAGCTGAACGCTTATAAAAAATACTGTCTTACCAACGGGCTTGACGATATCGACTTCCTGCTCGAGCAGCAGGCGAAGATAGAAGCCTTTGAAAACGCATAAATCCTTTCCTTTCGTATGAAACTCCATATCGCAGTATTGCCTGGCGATGGCATAGGTCCTGAGATTGCCGCACAGGGTGTTAATGTCTTGCAAGCCGTGGCACGCAAGTTCGGTCACGAAATAACGACCACAGAAGCCCTCATTGGCGCAGCTGCCATCGACGCCACGGGCAACCCTTTCCCCGACGACACCTATGAGGCTTGCCAAGCAGCCGATGCCGTACTCTTTGCTTCGGTTGGCGATCCGAAATATGACCTTGACCCAACTGCAACCGTACGCCCCGAGCAAGGACTCTTGGCGATGCGCAAGCGTTTGGGACTTTTCGCCAACATCCGTCCCATCGAGACCTTCAACTGTCTGCTCCACCTCTCGCCCCTGCGAGAAGACCTCGTGAACGGTGCGGATTTCGTCTGTATCCGTGAGCTGACGGGTGGCATGTACTTCGGCGAGAAAAAAGAGGGCAATGAAGAGGCTTACGACACGAACCGCTACACCCGTGTCGAGGTGGAGCGCATTCTGCACGTTGCCTATGGCTATGCGATGCGCCGCCGCAAACGTCTGACGGTGGTGGACAAGGCGAACGTTTTGGCATCGAGCCGTCTGTGGCGCAAGGTGGCACAAGAAATTGCACCGCAATACCCTGAAGTCGAAACAGAATATATGTATGTAGACAATGCCGCTATGCGAATGATTCAAGAGCCACGCTACTTCGATGTGTTGGTGACGGAGAATACTTTTGGCGACATTCTCACAGACGAGGCGTCTTGCATCACTGGTTCGATGGGACTTCTTCCCTCGGCGTCTACGGGGGAGAGTACTCCCGTCTTCGAGCCTATTCATGGTTCTTGGCCACAAGCCAAGGGCAAAAACATTGCCAACCCTTTGGCGCAAGTCCTCTCCGTGGCGATGCTCTTTGACCACTTCAACCTCACGGACGAAGCCGCCCTCGTTCGTCAAGCCGTTTCCGCCAGTTTGGAAGCCCACGTGTGCACACCAGAGATACAAGTTGAAGGCGGTGCACACTATGGCACAAAGGAGGTGGGGCAATGGCTCGTCCAATACATCGAGCAGGCATAACTCCTTCGCCCTATTTGATAACTAATATGCAAGGCTCGCCCTTCCTTTCCCGCTGTTGCGGGTAAAAGGAAGGGCGAGCTGTATTGTTGCAGGAGCGTTTCTATTTTAGCGAAGCTAAGTAAACATCCAAGGCTGCAGTCATTGAAGGCGTGGCAGGTTTCGGTGCTTCGATAACCAAGTTGAGACCTGTTTCCTTTGCGGTTTGCGTGGTGGCATTTCCGAAAGTGCCCAAGCGAACATCTTTGGCTTGTTCCTCCGTGATCGACTCTACCAGAGCCTGCACACCAGCAGGCGTGAAACAAAGCACGAGGTCGAAATCGAAGGTCTTGTCCTTTGGCCAAGGGTTCTGCAAGGTGCGGAACATCGCACACTCGGTGAATTTGAGTTTCTTTTCCGCAAGGAGGGTGCTCATCTCAGCCGTAGGATTTTCCGTGGTGGGAACGAGATAAGTTTCCGCCTTATGCTTCGTCATCGTAGCCACTAATCCCGTGAGTTTACCATCCTCTCCCCAGAAAACTTTGCGCTTGCGGTATTGCACGAACTTCTGTATGTAGAGTGAAATTTGCTCGCTGATAGCAAAATATTTCAGGTCCTCTGGTGGCGTGATACGCAGGTCTTTGCACATCGAGAAGAAATGTTCGATCGCCTGACGAGAGGTGAAAACGATGGCAGAGTGGTCGAGGATATTAACACGTTGGTCGCGAAATTCGCGGGCGCTAAGACGCTCAACTTTGAAGAAGGGACGAAATGTGATTTCAACGCCGTGCTTCTTTGCAATGTCGAAGTAGGGCGATTTGTCCGAAGCTGGTTGAGGTTGCGAAACGAGGATTTTTTTTATCATCGGGAGTAGGTTCTTAGTCGAGTGTCACAAGCTGACCACAGATTGTGGTTAGGCTGATCCACAGGAGGAAGAGTGGAATAATTTCCAAAGTGCAAAAATACAAAATTATATGGAGAATGCCCCAGCGATTGTCAAAGAAGATACGATAACTCTTATAGAGAAGACATAGTTTGACAGCGACTAAGGCCAACTGTATGGGGAGAAGAAGTTGCTCGATAGGCACGTCGAAATAGACGAAGAGCAGACTGATGGGGAAATAGGCGGTTCCTGTGCCGAGAATGCTTAGCAGGTAAGTCTCGTTCCAACGCCTTACTTGCCAAGGAGCAAAGAACACATTGTTCACGCCTCGATAAATCAGAATTTTGAGCAGGTAATAAAGTCCGCAGATGAGCAGGACTACGCCCAATATCTTATAAGGAGAAACTTGTACGAACACATCGGGCATTGCCACCTGGGTATAGCCAAAGAAAAGGATGGCGTGGAGGAAGCAGGTTTGGAAGATGAGAAAAACCTGCCCTCTTAGCTCCGACTCGGTGCGAGAGGCAAAGAGATTGTTGCGCTCTCGCGGTTCGTAGAAGAAATCTTTGATGGACTGTGAGAGGAAACGGCGGGAGCGGACGATGGTCCATAGCACGAGGAAGAAGCTCAGGAGAATTGCCGTGGTCACAAAGTCGTCGTTCTGAAAGCGGTAAGGCACAGGGTCGCCTGCCATGCCCAAGGGGCGGAATGGCACTTCGGGAACATTGAATGGCAGCTCGGGCAGGAGCTTCGAGCGGTGAAGCTGGAGCTTGTGGTGCACACGGAAATCAATTTTTCCCTTATCGCCCAAAGGCAGGTCGGTCTTTGCGCCCGGTTGCCACGTCATCTTGGTGTTGGGAAAATTCGCCTGCACAGCCGAGTCTTTCTGCCACTCCGTGGCATTGTGGGGCAGGCGGGCGAGTACACTACTCACGGTCTTTTCCTTGCGCCGCACCACAGGCTGCTCCTCCACTAACAATTCCTCGTCAGTGGCAAAGGGGGTGGCGGTGGAAAGACTGTCGTGTTGTGTCATAGTGCCGAAGCTCTAACCGTGTTTCGTTTGGTCGATGGCAGCATACTTGGAGAGCGACGTGTCCCAGCGTGGGGTG
>JBHAFO010000227.1:0-8570 GCA_041856145.1 Alloprevotella sp. | reverse complement strand
CTCCAATTTTAAGTCTTCAGCCAGAAAATAGAACTCACCCCTCAAAATGTTCCATCCAATCCTACCCAAATTCCATTCCTTGCGTTCACATTTTTCCCTCCTTGCGCTAAGGTTTTCGGCTGAAAGCATAGGAAAACTTTAAAACACACTGGGATTTATGCAAATCACAGTGCAAAACGGAAAATATTACCGCAGGAAGACGAAAATGTTAGGGCAAGCAGAAAAGTTTTCTCCCGCAAGCAGGCAACTTTGTTGGCGCAAGGAGGAGAAGTTTGCCCATAGAGTTGCATTTTTTTACTATCTTTGCAAATGTAGTTTTTATTAGTGTTGAGAGATAAAGGAAAGCCTTTTCTCTTATCAAATACAAAGACAATTTCACGCACTTCTGAATGAAGAATATACGCAACTTTTGCATTATTGCCCATATCGACCACGGTAAAAGCACCTTGGCCGACCGCCTTTTGGAGCGTACCAACACCATCCAAATTACTGAAGGGCAAATGCTCGACAATATGGACTTGGAGCGCGAGCGTGGCATCACCATCAAAAGTCACGCTATCCAAATGGACTATGAACGCAACGGAGAGCACTATACACTCAACCTCATTGACACTCCTGGACACGTAGACTTTGCCTATGAGGTGTCGCGCAGTATTGCCGCCTGTGAGGGTTGCTTGCTCATCGTAGACTCTACGCAGGGCGTGCAAGCACAGACTATCTCCAACCTCTACATGGCAATTGAACACGACTTGGAGATTATTCCTGTACTCAACAAATGCGATATGCAAAACTCTATGCCCGAAGAGGTCGAAGACGAAATTATCGAGTTGTTGGGCTGCAAGAGAGAAGAGATTATCCGTGCCTCTGGTCGCACAGGTTTGGGTATTGACGAAATACTTGAGGCGATTGTTGAGCGCATCCCTGCGCCAACAGGCGAGGAAGATGCGCCTTTGCAGGCACTCATTTTCGACAGCGTGTTCAACCCCTTCCGGGGAATTATTGCCTATTTCAAAATTGTAAATGGCTCTATCCGTAAGGGACAAGAGGTGCTGTTTGTGAATACAGAAACCAAGTATAAGGCAGACGAAATAGGCGTCCTCAAAATGGATCTCTCGCCTAAAGCAGAATTGCATTGCGGCGATGTGGGCTATATCGTGTCAGGTATCAAAACTGCCACGGAGGTGAAAGTGGGCGATACCATTACTGCCGTAGAACGCCCTTGCTCAAGTGCCATTTCGGGCTTTGAGGAAGTGAAGCCTATGGTATTTGCTGGTATTTATCCCATTGAGACGGAAGATTTTGAAATGCTCCGTGCCAGTTTGGAGAAGTTGCAACTCAACGATGCCTCGCTCACTTTCCAGCCCGAAAGTTCTGTGGCACTCGGCTTTGGCTTCCGCTGTGGCTTCTTGGGTATGTTGCACATGGAAATTATCCAAGAGCGTCTTGACCGCGAGTTCAATATGAATGTCATCACGACCGTGCCAAACGTAAGTTATAATATCTACGACAAGCACGGCGAGATGGAGGAGGTGCACAACCCCGCAGGGATGCCCGACCCCACGGAGATTGAACATATCGAAGAACCTTATATTCGCGCTTCCATCATCACGCAGACCGAATATATTGGCAACATTATGAAACTCTGTTTGGGCAAGCGTGGCGAACTCATTAAGCAAGAGTATGTTTCGGGCAACCGTGTAGAACTTCACTACGATATGCCTTTGGCAGAGATTGTGATTGACTTCTACGACAAACTCAAGTCTATTTCCAAGGGTTACGCCTCGTTCGACTACCACACGATTGGCTTCCGCACATCAAAGCTCATCAAGCTCGACATCCTGCTCAATGGCGAACCAGTGGACGCCCTCAGTACGCTGACACACGTGGACAACTCCGTTTACTTCGGACGCCGTATGTGCGAACGCCTCAAGGAGTTGCTCCCACGCCAGCAATTCGACATAGCCATCCAAGCTGCCATCGGTGCAAAAATCATTGCCCGCGAAACCGTCAAGCAGTTGCGTAAGGACGTGACAGCTAAGTGTTATGGTGGTGACATTAGCCGTAAGCGCAAACTCTTGGAGAAGCAGAAGCGTGGTAAGAAGCGTATGAAAGAAATTGGCAATGTGCAAGTGCCCCAAAAAGCCTTTCTTGCCGTGCTCAAGCTCGACTAATTTTACTAACAACAAACATTCTTGTGGCATGAAAGTAGCCATCGTCGATTATAATGCGGGGAACATTTATTCTGTGATACACGCCCTGCATCGCGTGGGTATCATGCCCATTGTTACAGACAAAGCGGAGGAGATTCTCTCTGCCGACCGGGTGCTTTTCCCCGGACAGGGCGAGGCAAGCTCTACAATGGCGAGTTTGAAATCCAAAGGTTTGGACAAACTCATTCCCTCGCTCAAACAACCTGTGTTGGGCATCTGCATCGGGCAGCAACTGATGTGCGCCCACAGCGAGGAGGAAGATACTGATTGCTTAGGCATATTCCCGAACTTGAAGGTGCAACGCTTTGTGCCACAAAGTAGGGAAGATAAAATTCCGCACATTGGTTGGAACACGATCGAGCAATTGTCCTCTCCCCTCTTTGCAGGACTGCGTGAGGAAGACTACGTATATTATATACATAGTTATTATGTACCCGTTTGCGAACAGACCATCGCAACGACGCAGTACGCAGGTGTTGCTTTCAGTGCAGCCCTCCGCAAGGACAACTTCTTTGCCACTCAGTTTCACCCAGAGAAGAGTGGTGATGTGGGCGAACGCCTCTTGCAAAATTTCATCGACCTCCAACTCTAACAGATTGCGCTTATGATTCTCCCCATTCCTGCCATAGACATCATTGATGGCAAGTGCGTGCGCCTCACCAAGGGCGACTACGCCACAGAGAAAGTATATAACGAAGAGCCTGTGGAGGTAGCTAAGTATTTTGCAGACCTTGGTTTTCCACGACTTCACCTCGTAGACTTGGATGGGGCTAAGACCCATCACATTGTTAATCACCGCACGCTCGAACGCATTGCCACCCAAACCAATTTGATTGTAGACTTTGGAGGAGGCATCAAGAGCGAGGAAGATCTCACCAAGGCTTTCGATTTTGGCGCAGAGATGGTCACCATCGGTAGCCTAGCTGCCAAAGAACCTACGAAGATTGAGGAATGGGGCAGGAAGTATGGCACACAACGCTTCATCATCGGTGCTGATGCCCAGGATGAGCGGATTTGCACCAACGGCTGGCTGGAGCAGAGCGATTTGATGCTCACAGACTTCATCGCCCATTATATGCAGAAAGACTTCAAGCAGATTCTCTGTACAGACATCAGCCACGACGGCACACTCGCAGGCCCTTCAACAACACTCTACCGCAAGGTTATGACTGCTTTTCCCGACTGCGAATTGATTGCTTCAGGGGGAATTTCATGCTTGGACGATTTCGTAGCATTGGAGGAAGCTGGCGTGCCTGCCGTAGTATTTGGCAAAGCCATTTACGAAGGGCGCATTGATATGCAAGTGCTCTCTAAAAAGTATTTCCAATAGGCACTGCCTTAATACCCAGCGCAATGTTAGCAAAAAGAATTATCCCCTGCCTCGATGTGAAGAACGGAGAGACCGTGAAAGGTACGAACTTCGTAGACCTCCGTTCGGCAGGCGATCCCGTGGAATTGGCTAAGGCATACAACCGAGCAGGGGCAGACGAATTGGTGTTCTTGGACATCACCGCCAGTCACGAAGCGCGAAAAACCTTCACCGAGATTGTATCGAGAGTGGCAGCCAGCGTGTCCATTCCTTTTACCGTTGGCGGAGGCATCAATGCGCTGGCAGATGTGGACAGACTGTTGAATGCGGGCGCAGACAAAGTGAGCATCAATTCTTCAGCCCTTCGCAATCCCGCTTTGATTGATGAAATAACAAGACATTTCGGCTCGCAGGTTTGCACCGTTGCCATCGATGCGCAACAAATGGCGGACGGCACTTGGCAATGCTACCTCAATGGCGGACGCATCTCCACAGAGCACACACTCTTTGAATGGGCAAAAGAAGCACAAGAGCGTGGCGCAGGCGAAATCCTCTTCACAAGTATGAACCACGACGGCGTGAAAACAGGCTTTGCCAACGATGCCCTCGCACAGTTGCATGACTTACTTTCCATTCCAGTGATCGCCTCTGGCGGAGCTGGTACAATGAAACATTTTGCAGAGACTTTCCAACTTGGGAAAGCGGATGCTGCGTTGGCAGCCAGCGTTTTTCACTTTGGCGAAATCGCCATTCCCGACTTAAAGCAGTATCTTTGCAACGAAGGTATCCACGTTAGACAACTCCCCAATAATATATTATGACAATCGACTTCCAGAAGAGCAATGGTTTAGTGCCTGCCATCGTACAAGACGCTACGACCAAAAATGTCCTCATGTTGGGCTATATGAATCAAGAGGCATTGGACACTACCCTTGCCACAGGACGAGTTACTTTCTTCAGTCGCTCCAAGCAACGTCTTTGGACAAAGGGTGAAGAGAGTGGCAACTTCCTTGAACTTGTCAGCGTAAAGGTGGACTGCGATGGCGACACACTTCTCGTGTTGGCACGCCCTCAAGGGCCTACATGTCACAATGGCACAGACACTTGTTGGGGAGAAAAGAATGAGAGCAACCCTCTCCTATTCCTCAGCGAGCTTCAAGATTTTGTGGAGAAGCGGTATCAGGAGATGCCAGAAGGCTCTTACACAACAACTCTCTTCCGTGACGGTATCAACCGCATGGCACAAAAGGTGGGAGAAGAAGCCCTCGAAGCTGCTCTTGAAGCCTGCAACGGCACAAACGAGCGCTTGGTTTATGAAGGCTCTGACCTCTTTTATCATCTCATCGTTATGCTCACAGCCAAGGGATTGCGCATCGAAGATTTAGCGGCAGAGCTTGTGGCACGCCATAAGCCCGGCTGGCAAAAGCACTAACCCCTCTTTTCTCAGTTTCAAAATAGCAATGTATGGCACTCATTGAGTTACAAAATATATCCATCGCTCATCACGACAAAGTGATCCTACAGAACATCAACTTTTCTGTTGATGAAGGAGAATTTATCTATATCATTGGGCGTGTGGGATCAGGCAAAAGCACCTTGCTCAAAGCCTTGTATGCTGAAGTTCCGTTGCAGGACGGCGTTGGAAATGTATTGGAGTTTGACCTACAAGCCCTGAAGCAGCGTCATAGTCCCGACTTGCGCCGACAGTTAGGGATTGTCTTCCAAGATTTTCGCTTATTGCACGATCAGACAGTGGCACAAAATCTCGATTTTGTGCTTCGTGCCACAGGTTGGAAGAAGAGCCAAGAACGCATGGAGCGCATTGCAGAAGTGCTTACTGCCGTTGGCTTGGAAGACAAAGCAGAGAAGTATCCTCACGAGCTTTCAGGCGGAGAGCAACAACGCACAGCCATTGCCCGTGCATTGCTTAACAAGCCCAAAATCATTCTTGCAGACGAACCTACGGGCAACCTCGACAATGAGAGTTCCGCACTCATCATGAACATCTTGCGCACGGCAACAGAGCAAGGCACGGCTGTAGTGATGGTCACACACAACTTAAACCTCTTGCAACAATATCCTGGTGTGGTTTACAACTGCGACGAAGAAACTCTGACAGAGATCACGCAAGAATACTATAAGCCCATCTCCTACGATGAGCTTTCTCTCAACTCCTAATCCTCTTTACATTTACCCGATAACCCTCCCAAACGACATGAAGGTATTAAAATTTGGAGGCACTTCCGTTGGAAGTCCTCAGCGCATGAAAGAAGTAAGTCAACTCATCACTAATGGTGAGCGCAACATCGTAGTACTCTCAGCCATGTCTGGTACTACAAACAGTCTTGTTGAGATTGCAGACTATTTCAAGAAACGTAACTTTGAGACAGCCCATTCGCTGATCAACAAACTGCGCATCAAGTACGAAGCCCATGTCAAGGAACTATATAGCACTGAGAGCGCCGCACAAAAAACGATGGAGCTACTCGACGAAGTGTTTGTACTTCTCCGCTCCTACGCCAATGCTGACTTTACCACAAGCGTGGAGAAGGCTATCTTGGCACAAGGCGAGATTATGAGCACCAATATGGTGACGAATTACCTCGAAGAGTGTGGTGTGAAGGTGCGCCTCGTTTCAGCTTTGGACTATCTCCGCATAGACGAAGACGGCGAGCCTTATCTCTCAAAGATTACAGAGTATTGGGATGCGTACTTAGCCCAGAACGAGGATGTAGATGTGTTTATCACACAAGGGTTCATCTGTCGCAACGACAACGATGAGATAGACAATCTCCAACGCGGTGGCTCTGACTATTCAGCCTGCCTTATCGGCGCAGCACTGAAGTTGGAGGAAATCCAAATTTGGACGGACATCGATGGTATGCACAACAACGACCCTCGCATTGTGGAGGGCACAAAACCTGTGCGTCAGTTGCATTTTGAAGAAGCTGCAGAGTTGGCTTATTTCGGTGCAAAGATTCTCCACCCCACTTGCATTCTTCCTGCTCGTTTCACTGGTGTACCCGTGCGTTTGCTCAATACGATGGAGCCTCAAGCCCCAGGCACAATCATCAACAATGAGATGCGCCAAGGCTCTATCAAGGCTGTAGCTGCCAAAGATAATATCACTGCCATCAAGGTCATCTCCTCTCGCATGCTCTTGGCAAAGGGCTATCTCCGCAACATCTTCGAGACCTTTGAACGCCACAATACCAGCATTGATATGGTAACCACCTCCGAGGTGGGTGTTTCCCTCAGCATTGACAACGACACACACCTGCATGCCATTGTAGAAGACCTCAAAGAAAGCGGTACAGTTATCGTGGACAAGGATATGTGTATTATCTGTGTAGTGGGCGACCTCCGCAGTCAGAACGTTGGCTTTGAATCGCGAATCACAAACGCCATGCGTGAAATTCCTGTGCGCATGATTTCTTACGGTGGTAGTGAGCACAACATTTCTTTCCTCATCCACCAAGATCACAAGAAAGCGGCTCTTCAAGCTCTCAGCCGTGAACTCTTTGCAGAATAATTCCTCTAAATAGTGGTAGGATACATCGCTATCCTACCACTATTACCTCTTTATCAATTTACTAAAAGACTTTTCTTTTCAATAACTTATGCCTCTATCTCTTGAACAAATTGGGCAACACCCAACTCCCTATTATTATTACGACATCGACCTCCTCCACCAAACATTAGAGGCTATAAAATCCGCCATTGCTACGACTCCCAATTATCATGTGCACTATGCGGTTAAAGCCAACACCAATCCCCTGCTCACCCAAGAGATAGCGAGGTATGGTTTTGGCGCAGACTGTGTCAGCGGTGGCGAGGTGCAGACTTCGCTCGATGCAGGCTTTGCACCTCAAGATATTGTATTTGCTGGCGTTGGTAAGGCAGATTGGGAGATTGCCCTCGCTTTGGATAACGACATCTTCTGCTTCAACGTTGAAAGCCTTCCAGAACTTGAGGTGATCAATGCTATTGCAGCAGAGCGCAACAAGGTGGCTCGTGTTGCTTTCCGTATCAATCCGAATGTAGACGCTCATACGCACAAAAAGATTACAACTGGACTTAACGAAAATAAGTTTGGTCTGGCTATGGAAGATATGCTTCCTGCCATTCGCACAGCCGAAGCGTTGCCCTACGTCCAGTACATCGGACTACATTTCCATATCGGCTCGCAAGTGCTCAACCCTGAGTTTTTCACTCCCCTCTGCCACCGCATCAACGAGCTTCAGGAACAACTCGAAGATGAAGGTATCACCACTTTCAACATCAACGTAGGAGGAGGTTTGGGCATTGACTATGACAATCCTAACGAGCATCTCATCCCCGACTTTGAGAGTTACTTTACCATCTTCCGCACCCATCTCAAATTGCGTCCGCACCAGCATCTCCACTTTGAACTTGGGCGAAGTATTGTTGGTCAATGCGGTAGTCTCATCACCAAGGTACTTTATATGAAAGAGGGGCATGAGAAAAAGTTCTTGATCACAGATGCAGGCTTCACCGAGCTTATTCGTCCAGCCCTCTACGATGCCAAGCACACGATTGAAAACCTGTCTGCCACAGGCAATGTAACAGACATTTACGATGTCGTTGGTCCCATTTGCGAAAGTAGCGATGTCTTCGCCACGGCAATAGAACTCCCAATTTCCAAGCGTGGCGACCTGCTCGCTCTCCGCTCTGCTGGTGCTTATGGCGAAATTATGGCTTCGACCTACAACTGCCGTCCTTTGGTAAAAGGATATACTTCATAAAGTCCTCACCCACATAACAAAAAGGCGTAAGAACAATTTAGTTCTTACGCCTTTTATCATATCCTTCCCTCGCCTCCTTGAAACATTGCACTTCTCCGCACCCTCTACCAATGGAAGGTAGTATCCTCAAAAGTGTGTAAGCTCATATTCTTATTCATTCGAGGCATGACTATTGATACTGTTTATCATTTTGCTTTTAAATTGTCATTGCTTAGAGTCTTCTTCCTCCAGCCATTCGCTTATATATGGTAGCTTCTTAGAGTAAGTTGTTTCAGTCTTTCTACG
>JBHAFO010000226.1:0-6692 GCA_041856145.1 Alloprevotella sp. | reverse complement strand
GGAATTCCCTCCTTGGAAAGTTTGCCCACAAAGCGGTCGGCAGCCACATAGAACTGGCAAAATGGGGCATTCAGCGTGAGCATACCACCGAAGGTCGTTCCCGTGGTGGCAAAAGACGTGTTCAGTCCGACCTCAATCGCTTTGATGGGGCGAATGCGGGACGCCAGCATGAGCTGGGCGCGACTGAATTTGCCTGCCATGCGCTGGGTGAACAAAAGTCCGAAGCTCAAACGATCGTAGGCAGGGAGTGTGTATTCTCCACCAAGGTTGAATGTTGTGGCAAGAGAGGAAGTCTTGCCCTTTTTAGACGTTTCGTAAAGACTGAGCATATTCTCAAAATCGTCGCTGATACGCTCCCACTCATCACCAAGATCCTTGCTCTCACTTGTCTTAGAGCCTGCGTATACATTCTGGAAACCCTCGAACGACCATTGTGCATCGGGGCGCGTTTCGAAGATCTGGGCATCGCTGTGACTGATGAAGCCCAAGTCGGTCAAGGATGCGCTCAGTGTCAATCCAGACACTGCAGGAAGTTTGTAGCTTGCACCGAAGTCGAAGCCCAATCCCATGCCTGAAAGCCCGCCTTTGAAGTCGCCCAGTTCGTCAAACTTCCCCTCGGCATCCGCCAGCACGGGAGTCTTCATCAACGCTAAAGTGCCTCTCGCCTGTCCACGCACAGACCAAATTTCGTCTGTGAGCTGGAGATTCAGACGATCGACCGACACATCGGCATAGCCCAAGCCGAACAAGATTTTCGCCTTTGCGCCGAGGGTCAGATTTTCGTTAATCTTCCGAGCGTGTCCAAGTGCCACTTCGGCAAAACTGTGGTTGCGCAGTCCCCAGTTGTCGAACTCGTATGCCGTCTGCAAGCCTGGAGCTTTGGCAAAGCGCAACAGTTCGTTGGGAAGGAGGAGGTCGGTGGTTGAACGCACGTTCACTTGCACCAAATTAGTCCCGCCCCAAGCACGAAAACCAACCGTGAGAAGGTTGTAGCGGAAGTCTACACCGACACGTTTATCTGTAGAGCCAATTTTATCAAAGAACTGTTGCTGGCTTACCTCGGGGTGCATGAATGTGCCATACTTACGCCCGCTGTTTTGTGCAGGGTCGATGTCGTAGATAAAAGTCGATGCACCAAAATTGCCAGAGGTGCCGATGTTGATGTCGCCAAGCAGGAAAGAGAAATAGGGACGCCCCTCGAGAAAGGCTGGGTTATCGTGGTGTCTTGTCACGGACGACTCCATGAAATAGCCCGTACTTGGCATTTGCGCTTTCAAGGCGAGGGGGCTTAGCAGGAGGGCTATTGATAAATATTTGCGAAGCATATTCATAGTGTGGATCTGTTGAAAGGAAAGTTTTTAATTGAAGTCATTGATCACTGCACCTTTGAAGCGTATCACAGCATCCGTGATTTGGAGATACTGGTCGCTACGCAACACTGCATTATCAGCGGTTCCGTTGGCAGTGATGACAAAGCGGATGCGATCGAGTTGTTGCAGGAAGTTGGGATTTGTCACCTGGAGGGTGATACTCAAGTCGGTGCTGTTGCCCTCGGTTGAGGCAGCAGGAATTTTACCAACCGTCACTTCTACGCCCGGCACGGTATTCCCGTTCGCATCGAGTGGTACAACGCTGGCTTCAAGTTCGAGCGGAATGGTCGAGAAAGCTTTTGCTGTGATTTCGACACGCAAGTCCTCATTGGTGAGATCCTCCTCCTGGATGTTGAGGGCTTCGGTCTCTTCAGTGTGGAAGATGCGGAAACCTTGGTTGAACGTAAAAGGTACGAGCAGACGGCAGTCGATCAACGCCGTGTAAGTCTTTCCAAATTCAAGGGTAGTCTGGTTCGGTGCAATTTGGATAGCCCCTTCGCCCAAATGATACTCAAACACGTCTGGCACGCGTTCTATTAGCGAACTCAAATTGCTGGTCTGAGAGAGAATGTAAGGCTCTTGAATGCCGTTGGGCTCGTAGGGCGCATCGCCTTGATAGAAGTAAAGATTTGTTGTTTGCTGACCTGGAATTTGCAAACCATTGGGAGCGAGATAAACCGTCCTACGCACGTTGTCTTGGGTCGTGCTCACAGCGATGTTATTCACGATGCTCGTGACAGGAATGTTGGTCAAATCGGTGCGGAAGTGTAGGGTAGGATTGCTCACAAGCAGGCGAACTGAATCGTTCTGCAAGAATTCTGGCACGTTGTTGCTGATGCTGAATGTCCCATCGGGCACACTGATTTCTGGATCAAAGATGCCTGTCAAAGTGGTGGGCGTGATCGTCGATTTCTCGGGCGTGGCAGTGAAAGTCAAACCCGCTGTGGGGGCAGACGACGCCGTGAAGGTGCTCGTTACACAGAGCTGCACCTCGCCGCTGATGCCGAAATTTTTCGTAGGCAGCACCGCAGTTTTGAGAGCAGGCGAGAATTGCAAACCTTTCACACGGAAGCGACCAAGGTTGATGCTTGTTTTGGGCGTGCTCGTGGTACTGTTAAAAGTTTGAGTATTGTCTACAGAAACGATGTAATCGGGGAGAGAAACTTTTACATTGCGGTATTGACTGATGGCAATGGGCACACTCGTGTTAAGTTCTATGCTCAGCGAGAATGTTGCCTCCTCTATGCCCATGGCAGAGAGTTCTTGGATTTCATCGTCCCAGTTAAGGTTGAGCGTGAAGGGTGCAGTGTCGCTGAAGCTAATCCATTGGTCGGACACAAAAGGCGGCACAGTCCATCCGCCTGAGGGCATCGTTGTCACGCCATTGCTGGCAAAATATTGCGTGATCATATTCCACGCATCTTTGCCGAAGTCGTGTTCCACCTCGAGGCGGTTTGTTTCAAAATTGAAAGAGGCTGTTGCTAATTGAAAGTTGGCATTAGTGGACGTCTCTTCGACCAGATAGTAGCGGTTCTCTGCGTCCACTTGGATATTACCATCGGCTTTCAGCATATCAGCAAGCATGATCTTTTCAGTGCTGCCGAATTTAATTTTCAGCTGGTCAGCATTAAATTTCATTTTCATGTCGATGTCATCATAGCTGATACCGCTGTCGGTGCACGAGGGTGCGAGCAGTAACAATGATGAGAGAGACATAATTGTCAATCCAGAGAGGAAGTTCTTTTTCATGCGGTAAGGATTTTTGTTTGACAGGATCGAATTCTCCGCAAAGATATAATAAATATAAATATATCCCAAAGGAAGAGTATGAAAAATGATGCGTCGCATTTCTTCGCGCATGCTTCTTGTCATCGGCACTCTACATCAAGATGTTATCTCGTTGCAAATGAAGCGAGCAGGCGAGTAAACTTGCACAAGGTTGCATAAGAAGAGGGCGACTCCACGGTTTGGAGTCGCCCTCAAGGTTGGTGCCAAATCTTTAAGCGTCGATGTTGGCGTAAGTAGCGTTCTTCTCGATGAACTCACGACGTGGTCCAACGTCTTCGCCCATCAGCATAGAGAAAATATAATCTGCCTCGGCAGCGTTCTCTATGGTTACCTGTTTGAGCAGGCGGGTGTCGGGATTCATCGTTGTGTCCCAAAGCTGATCGGCTTGCATCTCGCCAAGACCTTTGTAACGTTGGGTGTGAATCTTGCTCTCATTGCCCTCGGCATACTTAGCGATGAAGCGATCGCGGTCGGCATCTGTGTAGCAATACTCCTTGATCTTGCCTTTTGAACAGAGGTAGAGTGGAGGATTGGCAATATAGAGGTGACCGTTCTCGATGAGCTGGGGGAAATAGCGGAAGAAGAGCGTCATAATCAGCATGTCTATGTGCGAACCATCGACATCCGCATCGGTCATGAGAATGATCTTATTATAGCGCAACTTCTCCAAGTTTGCCTCCTTGCTGTCCTCGCCAACGCCGAAACGGATACCCATAGCTTGAATGATGTTGTTCACTTCCTGACTTTCAAAAGCCTTGTGCCACATCACACGCTCCACGTTGAGAATTTTACCACGGAGAGGCAAAATTGCCTGTGTCTTAGAGTCACGTCCCTGCTTGGCAGAACCGCCGGCTGAGTCACCCTCTACGAGGAAAAGCTCGCAAACCGCAGGGTCTTTCGACGAGCAGTCTGCCAATTTTCCGGGCAAGCCACCACCGCTCATAGGGTTCTTGCGTTGCACCGTTTCGCGTGCTTTGCGTGCTGCGATACGTGCCGATGCTGCAAGAATCACCTTGTCCACGATGAGTTTTGCCTCGTTGGGGTGCTCCTCAAGATAGTAGCCCAAAGCCTCACCCACTGCTTGATTGACAGCACCAGTCACCTCGCTGTTGCCCAGCTTGGTCTTTGTCTGCCCCTCGAACTGTGGCTCGCTCACCTTCACGGAGATAACGGCTGTGAGACCCTCGCGGAAGTCTTCGCCTGTGATTTCGATTTTTGCCTTCTCAATCACCTTGGCATAATTCTCCTCTGCATACTTTTTGAGCACGCGGGTCAAGGCTTGACGGAAACCCACCAAGTGCGTGCCACCTTCCACCGTGTTAATGTCATTCACGTAAGAATGTACATTTTCAGAGTAGCTCGTGTTGTACATGATTGCTACCTCGATGGGAATATCGTTCTTCGTTGTGTTGAGATAAATCACATCGGAGAAGAGTGGCGTTCGCATAGAGTCGATGTGGCGGACAAACTCACGTAGGCCTTCTTCGCTGTAGAAAAGTTCAGTGCGTGTATTGCCTTCCTCGTCGGGACGCTCGTCAGTGAGCGTGATACGTATGCCAGCGTTGAGATACGAAAGCTCGCGCAAGCGCTTAGCCAATATCTCGTACTTATATTCTGTCGTGGTAAAAATCTCTGCGTCAGGCCAGAAGTGCTGACGTGTACCGCGGAGGTCGGTCTCGCCAACCACCTTCACCTCGTACATGGGTTTACCACGCTGGTACTCTTGTTGATAAATCTTCCCATCGCGATAAACCTGCGACTTCATGCGTGTAGACAGTGCATTCACACAGCTCACACCTACGCCGTGCAAACCTCCCGACACCTTGTACGACCCCTTGTCGAACTTACCGCCGGCGTGCAACACCGTCATTACAACTTCGAGTGCCGAACGTCCCTCCTTGGGGTGGATGTCCACGGGAATACCACGGCCATCGTCTTGAACAATGATACTATTGTCCGTGCAGATGGTCACTTGGATGTTTTTACAATGCCCTGCGAGGGCTTCGTCAATCGAGTTGTCGACTGTTTCGTAGACGAGATGATGTAGACCCTTTTCGCTAATGTCGCCAATGTACATTGCAGGGCGTTTGCGCACTGCTTCCAAACCCTCAAGGACTTGGATATTACTGGCGGAATAGGAGCCTGTTACTTTTTCTTGTTCTTCCATTTTTGTGGATTAAACCTTAGAAATGATTTCACGCAAAGATAATAAAAACTTACCGCATAGCCAAATTATACAGCCTTAGAATGCGCATAGATTTATTGCTCGTCGTGAAGGATTTTTAGTTGTTTGCGAAAGAGACGATAGCCCCCTTGTTTGTGCAGAGAGTTGTTAAGAAGTTGTAGTGACGCTCGATCCGAGTTTCTCTACAATCCCTGTTCATTCTCTGTGCAATCAGCGGAGCATATTCCTATGGCTTTGCCTGTTCAAACGAGGACAACAGATTTATAACTATTGCACAAGAATTAACGGTCGAGCAATCGGAGAAAAAACTTTCTGCGCTTGCTGGTAAAACGCGAAGGCTTGGAAAAATGTCGGGAGGCGGGGGAAGGATTTTCAAGTTGCGCCTCCAGCTTGCGCAAGTTATGGGAAAAAGAAAGGGAGAATGGCGTTGATGGCGCATTCTCCCTTTGGGCTTAGTGCAAAGATAAGCATTCTGACGAGCAGATGCAAGGGCAAGTGTTGCAAAGTCTAAAAGACGGATGACGATTTTAAGAACTCGCCATTCCTTATCTCAGCCTTCTCGACAAAGTCGGGGCTGGGCGTTCGCTGGTGTTGCCCCTCCTCTTTTGCGGGGTGGCGTACGCAGCAGTCGGTATAGGGCTGATGAATGGCAGTCGGGGCAAGGCTGAGGCGTTGCGCAGTAACTTTGAGAAAGACCCTGTGGCTTTTGTGCAAATGGAGAAAGAGCGGGTAGAAAATTTCCAATACCTATATACCATATCTAAGGTGGTGGCTACGGTGTGTTTCATCGCCACAATGCTTATTTTCTACCTGACAAAATCGCCCGTATGGCAGGGCTGGGGCATTGGGATTGCGCTGTTCGGATTGGCAGGACTTGTGGTCGATTATTTCTCCCAGCACCGCTCTTTCGACTACTACGATGCCTTGACAAAAATGCTGGCGACTTAGATCATTGGATAAGGGTTTAGAGATTGGGAGAGGATGCAAGTCTACAAATTTTTGTACCTTTGTTCCCGATTTTGGAAAGGGGGAAATGCCCTTTTGAACTTGTATCATTATCCAACCGGTCGATATGGCAATTTTTCAAGAAATGCGTTACCGCAGTGGGCGCATCGAAGTGATTTGTGGGTCTATGTTTTCGGGAAAAACAGAAGAACTCATTCGTCGCTTGCGCCGTGCGCAGTTTGCACAGCAACAAGTGGCAGTTTTCAAACCTGCTATTGACGTGCGCTATTCGGAGGAAGATGTGGTTTCGCACGAGGGCAAAACGCACGCTTCCATTCCTGTGGAACATTCCTCTGCCATCCTCCTCTTGGCGACAGAAGCCGATGTGGTGGGCGTGGATGAGG
>JBHAFO010000225.1:0-3304 GCA_041856145.1 Alloprevotella sp. | reverse complement strand
CCCATTGAGCCGGGATACGGTCATAAGGCTGTCCAGCGAACATATTTCCTAAACGATCGCCACGGAAAAGTACAGGGCTATCGGCAGAACCAACAGCAACCAATCTTCCGCGCACAATAAGTCGAGCAGTCGGATGAAAATACAAACGAGTGCCTGCATTGAGCGTCAAGGTTGCCCCTTCTGCCACTACAAGACTATCGTAAATCTGATAAGGTCTTGTTGTTAGGAATGTTTCATCACTCGTAATTACCTTCCCTTGCAGGGTGTACACGCTCTGTGCTTCGGCTTCCAATGTAACTGCCTGTTGCACGCCTCCTTCGGTTACAAACACCAAGCGGTCTGTAATTAGTTGTGGCGCATCTTGGTCACTATCTGTGGCATTGGCAAAAAGAAAAACCCGCAGACTATCTTCTGCCCCGATCTCTAAACCACTCACACTCGTTGCATGCACACTACTGCCATCAACATTCACAAAGAAAGGAGAATTTGCCCCCAACTCTAAATAGACTTGTGCGATGCGGATAGCCTTGGTATTCTTGTTATAGACCATAAACGAGTAAGTACTCGTAGCTTGACCTGCAATAATTGTGTCCAAGTCAATTTTCTCCTCAGCAAAGGCAAGGCGTGCTGAAGTATCTGTTGCATACTCATCTTCTTTTAAGCAAGAGACAAGTCCAACAGTTAGCACCAATATCCAGAGTCGAAGCAAGAACTTCATTTATGTCTATAATAGTTTCGTGAATAGAATGGAGAGCAGTGACGAAGCTATATTCGCCACTGCTGTAGTAACGGAACTACGCCGTTAATCTTGTCCAATATGCACCAAAAGATCGAGCAAATGCTCCCAAACCATCTGTACTGTTGGTATGAGCAGACGCTCATCGGGTGAGTGCACACCGCGAAGTGTTGGACCAAAGCTCACCATATCTATATCGGGATATTTCTCACTCAGCAAGCCACACTCCAAACCTGCGTGAATGCCTAAAACCTTAGGTTCTTTGTTGAACACTCGCTTGTAGCTTTCCACAGCTGTCTTCAGCAAAGGACTTGAAGGACTCAGCTTCCAACCAGGATAACCGTCAGCTGTTTTGCAGGTCGCACCGCCCAATTCAAAAGCTGCACGTACAATGGCGCTCATATTTTTACGAGCACTGAGAAGTGAGCTTCGTTGGCTGGTAATCACACGTACCACACCATTTTGCTTGCGGATACTTGCCAAGTTTGAAGAGGTCTGTACAAAACCATCCATATCTTGATCCATCTCGAACACACCATTGTGCACCACACGCAACGATTTCACCATACGCACGGCACTCTCCTGCTCCATCACAGTTGGCAGTGCGTCTACAGTTTCCATAGTCGCTTCCAAGTTAGGCTCTGTTTGTGAGAATTCTTCATGCAACTCAGCCACGAGCAGATTCAAGTCTACACGCACTTGCTCCTTAGCCTCAACGGGCACACAGCAAATCGCATAGCCATCACGAGGGATAGCATTATGCAAACCACCGCTTTGAATATCTGCAATGCGCAGATTATGTTTTGCCATTTGGGCTTCCAAGAAACGGAGCAAAATCTTATTCGCATTGGCACGACGGTCTTTAATGTTGTCACCACTATGCCCCCCTGTCAAGCCTTTCACTTGCACTTTGAAGAAGTAGGCATCGGCAGGAGCAACTTCCTCTACGAAAGGATACTCAGCCTCAGTGCCAGCACCACCAGCACAGCTAATAAAGATTTGTCCCTCGTCTTCTGAGTCAAGATTGATGAGATACTTTCCTGTCATAAAGCCAGGCTTCATCTCCATTGCACCTGTCAAACCAGTTTCTTCGTCTATCGTGAAGACGCACTCAATAGGTCCATGGGCTATATCAGTACTTTTTAGCAGAGCCATCTCCATAGCCACACCAATACCATCGTCTGCCCCAAGAGTTGTACCCTTAGCCTTCAGCCATTCGCCATCAACATAGGTTTCAATTGGATCTGTCTCAAAATTGAAGTCTGAGCCAGCAATTTTTTCGCAAACCATATCGACATGGCTTTGCAAAATAACCATAGGCAGATGCTCATAGCCTGGTGTAGCAGGCTTACGAATGATGATATTACCCACATGGTCTACTTGTGTTTCCAAGCCCAAGTCCTCACCAAACTTTTTGAGAAAAGCGACAATCTTCTCTTCTTTCTTTGAAGGGCGAGGCACTTTATTGATTTCAGCGAAACAGTCAAAGACCAATTTGGGTTCTAAAGCAATAGTACTCATATCTCTATTTTATCAATGGAAAAGACGAAATTACCTCATCTAAGCAAGCAATTTCCTGCGAGGAGCGTCCTTTCGTGCGTTAATAAATCATATATTTCAAAGGAGGAGTGCACTCCGTGCCGTTTTAACTCCTATCTTTGCAGTACAAATTTAGAAATAATGTTTGATACATTCCTTATTGTACTTCTAATAATTGCAGTTGCAATGCTCTTACTTGGGATTCGCCTTTTCTTTGGCCGTCCCTTTGTTAGCACACACGTGCACGATAACAAGGCGCTCCACAAGAAAGGTATCGGATGTGCCAAAGAGCAAGCGCGCAATGCTTTTAATGACAACCCACACCGTGTGAGCGAGAAACGCCCCACACGCTAACACATTTATATCTTTATGAAGAAAACTCTTTTCCTCGTCCTCACACTCGTAACAGTAGGTTTTACTTCTTGCGACAAAAAGAACGATGCTGCTGTAAAACCAAACGCTCTTCAGCAAGCCTCAAACAATGCAAATCAGTCTGGTGCTATTGCCTTTATTGAGGTTGATAGCATTACGACGCAATATATCTTCAGCAAGGAGCAGAACGAGGCACTTCAACGCCAGCAAGAACAGTACCGTTCTACCTTGGAGCAGAAGCAGAAACAACTCCAGACAGCCTATCAATCAATGCAACAAAAGGCACAGAGTGGCGGTTTTACTTCGCAAGCACAAATGGATCAAGCTCAGCAGAGCCTTGCTAAGCAACAGCAGGCAGCTGAAAAACTCCAAGCGCAATATGCACAAGCCATGGCAGAGAAGACCACTGCCTATCAGAATGCTCTCCGTGACTCTCTGAACAATTTCTTGGCAGACTACAACAAGAGTAAAAAGTTCAGCATCATTTTGGCAAAGCAGGGTGATAACGTTCTCTATGCCGATAAGTCGTTGGATATTACCAAAGAAGTCATTTCTGGCTTGAACAAACGCTACAAGAAATAATTTCTTACAAGACGAAACTTTGTCGAGCCTAAATTTGATTGCAGGAGGTGCTGAGAAATTCAATTCTCAGCACCT
>JBHAFO010000224.1:0-4890 GCA_041856145.1 Alloprevotella sp. | reverse complement strand
CCTCGCCAGAGAGTAAATTACCACAAAGCGATGGTACAAGCCACAGAGCAAGACAAACGCCAGCCGTGAGGGTAAGACTCACTCCAAGAGCCACCTTGTCGTATCGGCTTGCAGTAGCAAGATTCAGACGCTCGGGGCGACGAATGATTTCACTCAAACCGAGGATTGCCAACAGCGGAATTGTGAATTCTGCCATGACCAAGGCTGAAGAAACGGTGCGGAACTTATTGTACATCGGCAAGACGCTGATGAAGAAATCGGTCAAAGCCTGTGCATTACGTCCCCAAGCGAAGAAGAAACTCAAAAGCGTTGCAGCCAAGAGCGCCCACTTGAGAGGACCACGCACGAAGAATGCACCGAGGACAAAGAGGAAGCAGACAAAAGCCCCTACATAGACAGGACCTACAGTGAAAGGCTGGTCGCCCCAGTATTGGTTAAGCCCTGGAAGTGGCACTTGCTGATTACCCAAAGCCTGTTGCACAGCTCCTGCTTGTTGATAGAAAGTTTCGTAACCTGGAAGTTCTAAGGCATCTTCTCTGTCCAGCACTGAACCAGACCCACCTCCCTTGAAGTCGGGAATGAGGAGGGTCATTGTTTCGTCAATGCCATAGCTCCAGTTGGTAATATAGTCTGTCTCCAAACCTTTGCCCTGCGTCGTAGCTCCAGCCTGTGCCTTGAGTTCTGACCCGCCACGCATCGACTGTGCCGTATATTCATAGGTGTGGTAAAGGTTCGACGCTGACACGAGTACGCCCAAGATACCAGCAACGACAATCGCTCCCGTCGCCTTTGTCCAGCTACCGAGCGTCAGTTTCACGCCAAAGGTATCTGTGTCTTCTTTCTTAGGCAAGAGGGTCGCGATACCGTAAGCTATGACGATGAATGCCATGATAAAGGCGTAGTAGTAGGTCATTTGCACGTGGTTGGCAAGCATCTCGAACGCCGAGAAGATGCCCACGACAGCTGCGCCAAGGAGCAAACGTCCACGATAGCAGAGGATCATACCACCGATGAGCGGAGGCAGGTATGCCAAAGCCATCACCTTCCAAATATGTCCTGCGGCAATGATGATGAGGAAGTAGGTGGAAAAAGCCCACATCACCGCACCAAGTGCCGACAAGTAGGGGCGGAAATTGAACGCGCGGAGCAGGATGTAAAAGCCCAAGAGGTAGAGAAAGAGATAAGCCAATACGCCTGAAGTGCCAAGTCCATAGACTGTGCGCAGATACTGCATAGGTGTTGTGGAGTCGTAGCTGGGTGCAAGCTGATAAGTGGGCATTCCGCCAAAAACAGCGTCCGTCCAACGAGGCACCTCGCCCGTTTTCTCTCTCATTTCTGTAATCTCACGGCCTGCGCCAACTCCTCCTGTGTTGTCGTGCCCATCGAGAACGAGTCCCTGACTTACGGGGGTGAAGAAATAGACCAGGCTGATACACAAAAATAGTATCACCATCGCTAAGTCGGGGAGGAAACGTTTCAGTTGATTCATATCGTATCTTGTTTATATTATATAGCTTAGCGGTAACGCATCCACTTGATCATTTCTTTCAGCGAGGGCTTCTTGCCATACATCAATATGCCCACACGATAAATGCGTGCGCCCATCCAAGTGAAAAGTATCGCTGTGCCAAAGAGAATGGCTACCGAAAGGACTTCTTGCCAAAGGGGGACGGAGAATGGCACGCGCACCATCATCACAACCGGAGAGGTCAGCGGGAACATAGAAGCCCAGAATGCCAAAGGTCCATTGGGGTTTGACGATGCGCCCATAGCGGCATAAAGGCTGAACATCATGATGGCGATGAGCGGAAGGTTGAATTGTGTGGCATCTTCTTGCTCGTTAATGCTCGCGCCCACAGCTGCAAAGAAAGAGGCGAAGAGGAGGTAGCCTCCCACAAAGCAGAGGAGGAACATCACGATAATCTCCAAGAATGGCACATTGCCCAAGCCCGTGAGAAAATCGCCGAACTCGCCCACATTGCCTGCGGGTGGTGTAACGCCTTGCACTGCCACTGCTTCCGTAGCATCGCCCAAGAAGAAGAAACCAACCCCCGTGAAAATAATCCCAGCGAGCACTGCCCAGAGCGTGAATTGCAAGAGTCCGACAAGTCCCACACCGATAATCTTACCCATCATGAGCTGGAAAGGCTTCACGGAGGAGACAATGATTTCTACGATGCGGTTCGCCTTTTCCTCAATCACGCTTTGCATAACCATACCGCCATAGGCAAGGACGAACATATATATAAGGAAGGCGAATATCATACCGATTCCCATCGACACTTCCGTGTTGGAAATTGTTTCGCCCTCATCGCTCCATTTCACAGTTTGCACATTTGCTGAGCGTTCCAAATCATTGATAATACTGTCCAACTGTGGCACGTTCTGACGCTGGAGCTTGTCGCGATACACTTGGTCGTTTACCGTTTGCTTGACCCTTGCCAACAGATCCTGCGACACCTCGGAGCGGGAATAGATGCTGATGCTATCGGGCGAAATATCTAAGGGCGCAGTGATACTCACCACCGCCTCAACGTCCGAATCATCGTTCCGAAAATCGGGAATGATAGCGGGTGCAACTTGGAAGGTATAGCTTTCATCGCTCTTGAAGTGTGGCGCATAGCGTCCAGTCTTATCCACAACTACGACAAGTTTGCCACTCTCGTCCTCAATCTGCGCCAAAAGCATTGGCACAACCGACAGGGCAACCATCAGAAGGGGCATCAAGAGGGTTAAGATGATGAATGATTTTTTCTTAACCCGATAGAGAAATTCTCTTTGAATGATAATCAGAGTTTTGTTCATACGCCTGTAGGATTAAGAGATGCCGTGCGATTGGCTGTTTCAACTGTCTTAATGAAAATCTCGTGCATAGATGGCACTTTCTCCACGAAGCTACGGAGTTCCACCTCCTGCGCCAAAGCTTGAATGAGAGTGGCATTGTCGATGCCCGAGGCGATGCGCAGGGTGGCAATGGTCGTATGCCCTTTCTGCACGCTACTTTCCAGCGTGAAGAGTTCGGGGCGTTCGGTGAGCGTGCCTGTGGTATATGTCACATCGAAAAGCCCTGTGCGGTGGCGTTCCTTCGCCTCCTCCACAGTGCCCTCCAGCACAATGCGCCCCCGATTGACCAAGGCGATCTCGTCACAAACTTCCTCGACCGAACTCATATTGTGAGTAGAGAATATAACTGTATGCCCACGGTCTTTCAAACGCAGGATTTCTTCTTTGAGAATTTGGGCGTTGATGGGGTCGAAGCCGGAGAAAGGCTCGTCGAAGATAAGCAACGGCGGTTCGTGAAGCACGGTAATAATGAACTGCACCTTTTGTTGCATACCCTTGGAGAGTTCTTCCAACTTCTTGTTCCACCAAGGCATGATTTCGAAGCGTTCAAACCATTCGTGCAGGCGCATCTTTGCAGTTCGCTCGTCCAAGCCTTTGAGCCGAGCGAGGTACAAGGCTTGCTCGCCCACCTTCATTTTGCGATAAAGTCCACGCTCCTCAGGCAGATAGCCAATGCGGAAAATATCCTCTTCCGCCAAGGGGCGACCGTCGAAGAGCACTTCGCCCGAGTCGGGGGCTGTGATACGATTGATGATGCGGATCAGCGTTGTTTTACCTGCGCCATTATGCCCGAGGAGTCCAAACACTTTGCCTCGTGGCACAGCGATTGAAACATCGTCGAGGGCTTTGTGCGCTGCAAATTGCTTGTTCACATGCAACGCTTGCAGGAAGATGTCGGTTTGTTTCATTAGGGGTAAATTCTTATAATCAGAGGAATGGGCGTAGGGCGTAGCATTCAGCCGTCTTTCCATGCCTCCCTAATCAAATAAGGTGTGTGGTTGCGCTCTATCTGAGGAACGTCACGGCTTGTCCACGGCGATACTCATCTGCCAAATGCCCATTGCTGTAAATGGGGAAGCCGTTGCAGAACGTTTTTTCCACCCGCCAAGAGAACGTGTGCCCTTCGAGTGGCGACCAGTTGCATTTGCTACGAATACGGTTGGGCGTCAAGGTCCAAGGAGCATTGGGGCGCACCAACACAAGGTCGGCTTTATAGCCTTCACGAATAAAGCCACGGTTTTCTATACGGAAGAGGCGGGCTGGGTGGTGGCACATCAGTTCCACCAAACGTTCCATCGTGAGCACACCCTCGTCCATCAATTCGAGCATGGAGATGAGCGAAAATTGTACCATGGGCATTCCCGATGCGGCTTGAAGCGCACCGCCTTGTTTCTCCTTCAGACGATGAGGTGCATGATCTGTAGCCACTGTGTAAACTTTATCCGTAGAAAGGGCACGACGCAAGGCTTGGCGATCTGTGGCTGTCTTCACCGAGGGATTGCACTTGATGCGTGCGCCCAAACGAGCATAGTCTTCATCGCAAAAAAGAAGGTGTGGCAGGCACACTTCGGCTGTGATGTTCGGATATTTCTTAGGAGAGAAAAGGGACAACTCCTTAGCCGTGGTCAAATGCGCCACGTGGAGTTGTGTTCCATACTTCTGTGCCAGCCTCACCGCTCGTTGCGTACTCTTGTAACAAGCCTCCTCCGAGCGAATCAACGGGTGGAAATTCATACTATCTTCTCCTTGGCAAAGGTCTTGATAGTGCTTGACATTCTGGGCTATGATGCTTGAGTCCTCGCAATGAGTTACGATAGGCACTTTGGCATGTTCAAAGAGATAATCCAATGCGTCTGCATCATCGACCAACATATTGCCTGTGGAAGCTCCCATAAAGACTTTGATACCAGCGAAACGGCGGATGTTGATCTTCGTAATCTCCTGCGCATTGGTCTTTGTAGCCCCGATGAAAAAACCATAGTTGAGTGGACTTTTCCGGGCAGCTAATGCCATTTTCTCTTCGTAGGCTTCTAAAGAGGTTGTCTG
>JBHAFO010000223.1:0-7322 GCA_041856145.1 Alloprevotella sp. | reverse complement strand
GACACTACCCTAACACCCGATCCTTATGGTAATTTACCCACGACTTGCGCTAATCGTTTTCACGAGGGCAGAGGGAGATCAAACTTATCGTGCTCACATTTCTGTTTGGAGGCGTAGGAAAACTTATCTCTCAGGCATAAAAACTTTGCTGGAGGCGCAGGAAAAGTTTAGTTTGCACTGATAATTATATAATTTGCACTGATAACTATATAATTTACACTGAAATCTATATAATTATCAGTGCAAACTAAAGTTTTTCACCGCCTCCAGCCGAAAATATCAGCCCTCCAGACAAAAATGTTGGCGCAAGAAGAAAAGTCTTCTTGCGCCAATCGTGAAAATTTCTCCCGTAGGAAAGAGAATTTAGTGTTGGATTGCTTTGTTGAGTCGACAGAACTATTTATCTTTGTGGCTAAACAATAAACCTATGCAAAAGAAGTTACTCTCATTTCTGATAATATCTCTCATCTCTCTTGGCGCATTTGCAGAAAGTGCCATCGGGCTTTTGCCTCTTGAGCATGAAGCCGTGGCTGTGGCGCAAGAGCCTGTGCTGACTGTGAAAGGGCAGACAACTCGGGTGCAATACGGACAAGGAGAAGAATTGGAGGTTTTTAGTTTGACCGGGGTCAAGGTCGCCAGTGTGCGGATTGAAGCCAACGATCAAACTGTGTCGTTCAATCTGACAAGAGGTATCTACATCTTCCGAATTGGGAAGGTGGTGCGTAAAGTCGCCATCTCTTAGTATCATTGTTTTAGAGTTAGAAGAAAGTCCGCACGTTCCGAAAGGAATGTGCGGACTTATTTGTTGTGTTAAGGAAAGAGCTACTTATCTGCCTTTTGGGCGCAGGAGAAAGCGAATAGACTTCTTGACGTAAAGCCCCGACATATTGCGAAGAACGCCAAACACCTCGCGAGAGCCGAAGCGAGATACGACAAAGAAACTCTTGAAGAGGAGAGCATAGGCGTGTAGTTTTCGGAAAATATTGTTGCTCTCTTTGCCTTTCAAAAGGGTGGTGTCTTGCCCAAAATTGCCCGTGCGGAGAATTTCTCGGAACATGATGTCGGCATCTTCTTGCGCCTGAGCAGTGGACGTGTCAAAGGGGAAAATGCCTTTCTCCAAGCCCAAATGCTGTTCTGCCACCAAGGTTAGGGCAGTCATGGAGCGACGCAATTCCAAGCGATCGATGCTCTCGAAGAAAAGCGGGTGGTCAATGTTGGGCAGTTCGTGCTTGAAAAGTAAAATCCAATCGCACACCTGCCGAAATCCTACGCCGAAAAATAAGAGGTGGCGCAGGAGGTGTTGGAACACGAAGATGGCATTGAGCGTAGGGCTGAGCGTTGGAATAGGCGTGTCGCCTATTAAGAAATGACCGTGCGCCTCTCCCATGGTGCGTTGCTCCACATCTTTCCAAATCGCCATACGCTGGCGAGAGAAATAGAGGGCGCATTCTCTGTGATTTTCGACCATCACACCATTAGGGAGGAGGTAGCCAAGCTGATGACGCCAATCCTGCTCTGCCAAATCTTCCTTATTGATCACGGACGCCCAACGCTGTGCCAAAGCATTTGCCTCCGCATAGTCTTTGGGAAAGTAGATGTCCACATCGCCTGGCACGCGGTGGTTGGGGCGTGGATAATAGCGCGTCAGACTTTGCCCCTTAATGATAATACCTTTGATACCTGCCTCGGCAAACCGCTGGACGAGCTTAACAATCGTTTTGTTGATATTCTCGTTCTTACGTTCCACCTGCACCACATCGCTGTACCACTGAAATTTGAGTTGCTGGGAAGGTTGAAGTTCCTTTGGCAAGCGTTCCAACCCATCGAAAACGAGGGGACTGACCGCTTGTCGGCGTACTTGCGCCATCACCGCCTCCCAGTCTGCATTGCTGAAGAGAGAAGGGTTGGGCGCAATGCCCCAAATGCCAGCTTTGAGGAGTTCGAGAAATTGTAAGTCAGTGTGTGAAATAGGTTTCATGCGCAAGCAAGGAGGAAAGGGAGGTTACTCGAAATAGAAAGTGAGGGTGACCATATTACTTTTAGCCTCATCAACGCTATTGGTGTAGATGAGCTGTGTCGCATCGGTGAGGTCGGGGCGTTTCTTATCAAGGATATTGCTCAAACCAAAGCTGAACTTGAGTTCAGGAATCAGCTTGAAGAAAGGCAAATAAAAGTCGCAACCCAAGCCAAGTTCTAACATCATGTTCGATTTGTTGGTGCGCAAAAGTGTGTGCTTCCCTGCAGTGAGGTCGTACATAGGGTTGATGCCAGCGAGGAAGTAGGGGCGATAATTATTGAAGCGGGGGGCTGTAATTTTTAGAGCAACGGGCAGAGCAATGTAAGTAGACTTCATGTCCTGTCGCTCCGTAGCCCCTGTGGACTGGTCGATGAAGGAGAGATGTTTACTGCCGAAGTAGAGCGAAGGCTGAATGCGGAGTGCAAAATTGTCCGTTAGCTTCCATTCGCCCAGCACGCCTACTTGAAAGCCGAAGTTGTGTCGGTCGTTTTCCACCAACCACTGCGAGCCCGTCGTAGGGTCTATATATCCATTATTTTTCAGCGATAACCCTTGGTCGTGCACCCCGAAGAAAAAGCCGTAGTGGAACTTACGGGTGTCGATATATGGCTTATTCTGCAATTTGCGCTCCTGTGCTGTGGCAGGCAGAAGGCTTAACAGAAGAACGAAAAGAGAGAATAGAAACTTCATCTACAATAATTTATGCTTTCAAATATAACTGCAAATGCTTCGGGATATTGCTCCGCTCAACGCAAAGTTAGGAAAAAAGCTATCAAGAAGGGCGTATGAGATAAAAGAAATGCTTACCTTTGCCCCATCTTCCCGTGAGGGAACAACGGACATCATAACATAACAATTTAATTTACTCATTTATGGCTTACGTAATTAGCGACGAATGTGTTGCTTGTGGCACTTGCCAAGGCGAATGCCCTACTTCTTCTATTTCAGAAGGCGACATCTATGTAATTGAACCAAGTAGCTGCATCGACTGCGGTGCTTGCGCAGATGTTTGCCCTGCGGGCGCAATCAGCCCAGAGGAGTAAGACACATTCCTTAGCCACGAACTTGTGGCATTTCAATCCAGTCTTAGGCGTGCATTCCTTGCAGAAGTGAGGAATGCACGTCGTATATTATATAAGCAGTAGCTCTCAAAGAAATGTTTGCAAAGAAAGCAGTAACTTTGCAGGACATTATTAAACAAAACATCTACGAATGAAAGGAATAGACTTCCGCCCCGAACTTTTCAAAACCTTGCGCTCGTATGACCGCAAGACCTTCACAGCCGATCTCATGGCAGGTGTCATCGTTGGTATTGTAGCACTTCCTTTGGCAATCGCCTTTGGTATTGCGTCTGGCGTGTCGCCCGAGAAAGGAATCATCACTGCGATTGTAGCCGGCTTCCTCATCAGTGTTTTAGGAGGTAGTCGCGTGCAAATTGGAGGTCCTACGGGAGCTTTTATTGTGATAGTCTATGGAATCATCGAGCAGTATGGTTTGGAAGGACTGATGGTAGCCACGTTGATGGCTGGCGTCTTCCTCGTGATTCTTGGACTGTGTCGGCTCGGAACAATCATTAAGTATATTCCTTATCCCATCGTTGTGGGTTTTACGAGTGGTATAGCTCTGACAATTTTTACTACGCAGATCAAAGACTTGTTCGGGCTTACAATGGTGGAAAATCCCTCCGAGTTTGTGGAGAAGTGGGGGGCTTATTTTGAGAGTTTCCCAACTTTGCATCTTGGATCTACGCTGGTTGGTTTGCTGAGCATTGCCATCATCGCTCTCACGCCACGCTTCAGTAAGAAAGTGCCAGGCTCATTGGTGGCTATCATCGTATTGACCATTGGTGTGTGGTTACTCAAAACTTATGCCGGTGTGGAGGGCATCGAAACGATTGGCGACCGCTTCTCCATTTCTGCCCAACTTCCGGAGGCAAATGTGCCTGCCCTTTCTTGGGCAACGGTGCAAGGATTGATAGCCCCCGCCATTACGATTGCTTTGCTCGGTGCGATCGAGAGTCTATTGTCGGCAACTGTGGCAGATGGCGTCGCTGGCACACGGCATAACTCCAATACAGAACTCATTGCCCAAGGTGTGGCGAACATCGCATCGCCCCTCTTCGGTGGCATTCCTGCTACAGGTGCGATTGCGCGCACGATGACCAATATCAACAATGGCGGTCGCACGCCCATCGCTGGTATCATTCACGCTGCCGTGCTCTTCCTCATCCTTCTCTTCCTCATGCCTTTGGCACAATATATACCTATGGCATGTTTGGCAGGAGTGCTGGTTGTGGTGAGTTACGGCATGAGTGGCTGGCGTTCCTTCATTGCCATTTTGCGCAATCCACTGTCGGACGTGATAGTTCTTTTGGTAACTTTCCTCCTTACCGTGCTTTTCGATTTGACCATCGCTATCGAAGTGGGCATTGTCATCGCCTGCTTGCTTTTCATGAAGCGCGTTTCAGAAACAGCAGAGATACGTGCCATCGCTCACGAGATAGACACTACTGAAGACGGCAGGCTAAGTTTGGATACCGAGCATCTGCTGATTCCTGACGGCGTGGAGGTTTACGAAATTAACGGCCCTTACTTCTTCGGTGCAAGCAATACGTTTGAAGATGTGATGGCAAGCATGGGCGATCGCCCGAAGGTGCGCATCGTGCGTATGCGGAAAGTACCTTTCATCGACTCTACAGGCATTCACAATTTGGAAAATCTCATACGCTCGTCGCAACGTGAAGGCATCGTCATTATTCTTTCGGGCGTGCGACCAGGTGTGCATGCAACATTGACCAAAGCACGTATCTGTTCCCTCATTGGCGCGGAGAATATCTGTAGCCATATTGATATAGCTTTGGAAAGAGCAAAGCTGTTGGTCGAAGCACAAGCCTAATTTACTTGCTATGCTTATACCCCCTCTCCGTTTGATAGTCACTGCAGGAATTTTTCTGATAGTATCTCCTCTCTTTGCCCAAAAGCGCATATTTCCTTCATTCGACCGCTCGCACCTTGGCGCAGGACTGGAGGTGGGTGTTGGTTCGGTGTTCAAAGCCGACCCCTATGAGAAGAAATGGATGCTTAGCCAAGGCATGCAAAGCGTGGGAGCATCGGTGCGTCTGCATACTTTGCCTTCCGATAGCTGTGCCTTTGCCGAAGACTTCAATTTCCCCGTTTTCTCTTTCGGATTGCTCTATGGCAATTACAGCGGGGTGCGCATGCGCAAAGAAGCCGACCCCGATTGGGGAATGGCAGTCCCCGTGGATTATACTTCGAGAATGGGGCATACGTTTACGCTTTTTGCCACGTTTGAACGTCCATTGTGGCGTGCCAATCGCTGGACGATAGGTTACAATCTTGGCACAGGCTTAGGTTTTGCGACCAACGTCTATGACAAAGAGAATAATGTGGATAACGAAATTCTCGGTTCTAAGTGGAATATCTTTTTTGATGCAGGTGTATTTGCCACGTATCAGGTGAGTAGAAATTGGGCGGTGCGTGGGGCAGCTCATTTTCGGCATCTCAGCAATGGCGCAACAGCGCGTCCCAACAAAGGAGCAAACACCATTGAGCCAGCTCTGTCTGTACTCTATACGCCAGAACTCCAAGAGAATTATCTCCGTCCTGCAATGAAACGACCTTTTGGAAAGTATCTTTATGGTAGTGTGTCCGTGGGTGTTGGTGGGAAAACACTCTTGGACGATTGGCTCAAGACGCAATACTACACACCGCCAACCGATGGCAATTATCGCAGAGGGCGTTTCCATTTCTTTCCTTCCTATTCTTTGCAACTGAATGGTATGTACCGCTATGCCCGCCGTTGGGCTTCGGGACTTGGGCTTGACCTCAATTATGCCAAGGCAGCGCATCATATTGTTGACTTAGATGCAGGAACTGGCTATAAGCATAGTCCTTGGTCGATAGGCATCGCTGCTCGTCATGAGGTGTTCTATGGAAAACTTTCCATGTCGGCATCCTTGGGTGTTTATCTCCTGCGTCGTATGGGAAGTATTGCCGAGTGGGAAGAAAAGGCGTACTACGAACGTATTGGCATTCGTTATCATTTCTCTCAACGCAAGGGCTTCTTCGTTGGCGCAGACGTGAAGGCGCACGGCACAAAAGCCGACTTCACAGAATTGGTCTTAGGCTGGAAGTTTTAGGTTGAGAGGACTGGGGCATTTGTCCTTATCGGAGCGAGAACGGGAAGTATTAAAATCGACTTTACGACTTTAAGATTTCGCAACAAAGGGGCTTGCATTTGGCATTCGAAATGCTTATCTTTGTATTACCAAAGGAGGGAGAATGGCTCACTACTGCCATTCTCCCTTTCTTCTGCTCTAAAACAGGCACCAAGTGGCGCAACTTGGAAAAACTTCTTGCGCAACTTGGAAAAACTCTCCGCGCCTCCAGAGAAAACTCCAAGCTTTGGCGATTTTACGGGAGGCGTAGGACGGAAAAACACCAAAGCCTCAAGCGTTAAACTTGGTATAAAATTCGTAAGACAGCAATGCCATTAGTCCCTTCAGTCCTCGCATTTCGGCTTCAGAAATTGAACGATCCTCCATACTAAAACCGCTTGAAAATATGCACAGAACCACCCTCTAAGCACCTTGAAACAAGGGAAAATTGCCTCTAAATAGAGGAATTTTAGGCGAGAACTAAAAAAAAAGCGTTTTTTTCTTGGCTTAATGTTTATCTTGACCTATATTTGCCAATGACAAAAGGTGATGCGCTTAGAATGAAAGGGTATAAGTGATTGGCTGATGACAGTTCTTCGCCTAAAAAGCCCTCCCCGAATGCCACATCTTCAAGCTGTGCAACTTAGTATTATATTTATTAAAATACGCAATTATGAACAAATCAGAACTCGTTAAGGCTATCGCCGAGAAGGGCGGCCTCACACAAGTGGATGCAAAGAAGGCACTCGATGCCACAGTAGAAGCTATCACAGAAGCTCTCAAGGCTGGTGATAAAGTTGCCCTCGTTGGTTTTGGCACATTCCAAGTTGCTGACATCCCCGAGCGTCAAGGTATGAACCCTTCTACTAAGCAAAAGATCACTATCCCTGCGCACAAGTCGCCTAAGTTCAAGGCTGGTGCTGAACTCAAAGAGGCTGTGAAGTAAGCTCCTCTTGCGTTAGACAAATCGTACAGACGCTCCACTGCATGCGCAGTTGGAGCGTCTGTTCTTTGGAATAAGTATGGCGAAGTCTGATTATTGGGCAGATAGCCATAGCAGGCTAAGAAAAAATGATTATTTTTGCAATAAAACCACGCCCTCTTGCGTTTCAAAGCAAGAGACCTAAT
>JBHAFO010000222.1:0-5428 GCA_041856145.1 Alloprevotella sp. | reverse complement strand
TCGTGCACAATCTTCACCATCAGTTGCCCGGGCTTTACGGCTGTGAGCACATTCTGTCCTAAGGCTTTCTGCTTCACCGTGTCGGTGAACGTCTTAGCAACCTTGTAGTTTACGTCAGCTTCGAGAAGGGCACGGCGCACGTCCTTCAGCGTTTCTGCCACATTGATTTCGGTGATGCGGCCCTCACCCTTGAGTATCTTAAAGGAGCGGTCTAATCTTTCGCTCAGATTTTCAAACATAGATATACTTATTATATATTATGGAGCAAAGATACAAAAAATGGAGTGATTGCTCCTCTGTACCTGCCTAAAACTTGCGAGGGAATAGGCTAAACACTATTTCACACAGCCCTTGCATTTCGGAACGAAAAGTATTATCTTTGCAGTGTAGCAGAGTAGGAAAAGTTTTCGCAGGAGGCTTTCCCTACTCTTTTTTAGGCTTAGAAGGCTTGGAGAGTGGTGCTTCTTGAATTTTTGAGGGGCGCATCAAGAAAAAACAGGAGTGCTTGGCGGAAAAACAGAAGGCGTATCTCGTTTTTTGAGGAGGCAAATCTTCGTTTTTCTTTCCATGCAGGAAGACTGTGAAACTTAAACTTTCGTAAAATCGTCAAGCGGAGAAACTTTTTCTTGCTCCCTGCGAGGCTACCCTTCCTGCAGCTGGCGTTTTGGCAGGAGGAAAGAATGGCGTTTGCAATATAGGGATGTTGTGGTGTTTTTGCTATACCTTAGAAAAACGAGCAAAGTTGCAAGTTTTTGTTTCTCACTCGTTTGCGATAAAAATAAGCATCGCAAACGTCTGAAATTGAGGGGTTTTTGCACACAAATTGAGAACTTGCGCAAAAAATACGCCTTTTGCTATTGTCTAACTCTATGGAAATGCGTACCTTTGCACCATCATTTTACTAACAAATAACAAAGCATAATCCTTTTCGCATTATGAAACAAGAATGGAGAAGCTTCCGTGGCACACAGTGGCGCGATGAAGTTGATGTACGTGACTTTATTCAAAACAACTATACAGCCTACGATGGTGACGAGTCTTTCCTCGCCGATCCAACAGAGGCTACAGATAAGCTCTGGGGACATCTCCAAACTTTGCAGAAGCAAGAACGTGCACAAGGTGGTGTGCTTGATATGGAAACCGACATCGTTTCAAGCATCACTGCTTATGGTGAGGCTTACATGATGGAAGGTGGCAAGCAACTCGAAAAGGTGGTTGGTTTGCAAACAGACAAGCCTCTCAAGCGTGCTTTCATGCCTTATGGCGGTATTAAGATGGCAGAACAGGCTTTGACCACTTATGGTTATACGCCTAACGCTGAGTTGCACAAAATTTTTACTGAATATCACAAGACACACAACGATGGTGTGTTCGATGCTTATACGTCAGAAATGCGTAGTGTGCGTCGCAATCACATTATCACAGGTTTGCCCGACTCTTATGGTCGTGGTCGTATTGTAGGTGACTACCGCCGTGTGGCTCTTTATGGTATCGACTATCTCATTGCAAAGAAGAAGGAAGATCTTTCTTACGTTGGCTCTCGCACGATGACTGACGATGTAATTCGTTTGCGTGAGGAGGTGAGCATGCAGATCAAGAGCTTGAACGAAATGAAGGTGCTGGCTCAAAACTACGGCTATGACATCTCTCAGCCTGCAAAGAATGCTCGTGAGGCTGTTCAATGGCTCTACTTCGGTTACCTTGCTGCCATCAAGTCACAGAATGGTGCAGCGATGTCTGTAGGTCGTATCTCCACATTCCTCGACATCTATATTCAGCGTGACTTTGCTGAAGGCACTTTGACAGAGAGCGAAGCACAAGAACTCATCGACCACTTGGTGATGAAGTTCCGTATGGTGAAGTTCGCCCGTATCCCTCAGTATAACCAACTTTTCTCTGGCGACCCCGTTTGGGCAACGCTTGAAATGGCTGGTATCGGTCAGGACGGCCGTTCAATGGTTACTAAGAGCGACTTCCGTTTCCTCCACACTTTGGAAAACATGGGTCCTTCTCCAGAGCCTAACCTCACAGTGCTTTACAGTTCTCGCCTCCCCGAAGGTTTCAAGGAGTACACAGCTAAGATTTCTGTAATCACCAGCTCTGTACAATACGAGAACGACGACGTGATGCGTCCTATCTGGGGTGACGACTACTCTATTTGTTGCTGTGTGTCTGCTACACAGACAGGTAAGGAGATGCAATTCTTCGGCGCACGTGCCAACTTGGCGAAGTGTTTGGCTTACGCCATCAACGGCGGTGTTGATGGTATGACACGCGAGCAATGCGGTCCTGCTTATCGTCCTATCGAAGGCGACTACTTGGAATGGGACGAAGTGCTCCCACGCTTCGATGCAATGATGGAATGGTTGGTGGAAGTGTATGTGAACACTTTGAACCTCATCCACTATATGCACGACAAGTATTTCTACGAGGCTGCAGAATTGGCACTGATCGATACAAATCTTCGTCGCACCTTCGCTACGGGTATCGCAGGCTTCTCTCACGTGGTAGACTCTCTCTGTGCTATCAAGTACGCTCGTGTAAAGTGTGTGCGTGACGAGACTGGCTACATCGTGGATTACATCACTGAGGGCGACTTCCCTCGCTATGGTAACGACGACGACCGTGCAGACGACATCGCAGTATGGTTGCTCAAGACCTTCATGAAGAAGATCCGCAAGCACCACACTTACCGCGACTCTGAACCTACAACGTCTATCCTCACTATCACTTCAAACGTAGTGTACGGTAAGGCAACAGGTAACTTGCCCGATGGACGTCGTGCTGGTGCGCCTCTCGCTCCAGGTGCTAACCCATCTTACGGTGCAGAGAAGAATGGTCTTTTGGCTTCGTTGAACTCAACAGCTAAGTTGCCTTATGAGTATGCCCTCGATGGTATCTCTAACACGCAAACGATTGCACCTTCAACCCTCGGTCACAGCATCGATGAGCAAAAGGTTACCCTCGTGGGCGTAATGGATGGCTACTTCGATCGCGGTGCACACCACTTGAACGTAAACGTGTTCGGTGTGGACAAGCTCAAAGATGCCATGGAGCATCCAGAGAAGGAGGAATATGCTAACTTCACCATCCGCGTATCAGGTTACGCCGTGAAGTTCATCGACCTCACTCGTGAGCAACAGCTCGACGTGATTGCACGTTCAGCTCACTTGAAGATGTAATTTCTCGAAAGGAACAAGATTCTTACATAATTGCAGGGCGACCAGATAGCGAGCGCAAGTTTCGCCTTCTGGTCGCTCTTTTTCATTTTGGACATAACTCTCTTTTTATGATAAAAGGCGCAATTCATTCCACTGAAAGTTTTGGCTCTGTCGACGGGCCAGGCATTCGTTTCATCATCTTCCTGCGTGGTTGTTACATGCGTTGTCGCTACTGTCACAACCCCGACACTTGGGAACTCAAACAAGAGAACTTGCGCACTGCCGATGAGCTTCTCGACGAGGCGGAACGCTACCGTTCTTATTGGGGAAAGCGAGGAGGCATCACGGTGAGCGGGGGCGAGCCTTTGTTGCAGATAGATTTCCTCATCGACCTCTTTACGAAAGCCAAAGCAAGAGGCATACACACGACACTCGACACCTGCGGACAGCCTTTCAAGCGGACGGCAGAGTTTCTCGAGAAGTTCGACGCCTTGCTGAAAGTCACCGACCTCGTGATGCTCGATGTGAAGCATATCCGCTCGGACGCCCATAAATCTTTGACAGGACACGCCAATGAGGCGATTTTGGACTGCGGGCGTTACCTCTCCGAGAAGGGCACTCCGCTCTGGATACGCCACGTCCTTGTTTCATCGCTCAATGACGAGGACGAACTCCTCCACGAATTGGCACAATATATAGGTACGCTTCGCACAGTGGAGCGGATCGAAGTTTTGCCTTACCACGCATTGGGCGTTCATAAGTGGGAAGTGTTGGGCTTGCCCTATACTCTGAAAGACGAGATGCCCCCATCGGCAGAGCGTGTGGCGAATGCCGAGACAATTCTTCGCAGTCAGTGGCAACGATAGTGCGGTTATCTCAGCAGAAACTCGTACTTTTGTTCCCATGAAGCGCAGTTTGCTCACCCTCATTCTTAGCTTAACCTGTCTATCAACAGCCTTCGGGCAGTCGATGGACAGTTTGCTCGTTTCTGCGCCTGCCTCGGTGTTGCCCTTGGTGCGCAAGAACGCCCGCCTCGACCTCTTGGACTATTACCAAAGTGGTATGGAGGCGAAAGTGCAAAACGACTTGGACGGTCGCACCTTTCTAAAAGCTCTGACAAAGGACTTTCTCCTGTTGCAACTCAGCGATGCCGTGACGCAGGAGATGAGGCGTTTGCCCTATCATGGCGATAGTATTATCTCCGTGGTGCGCAATGTGAAAGCTGGGAATAGCTCGGGGCGACTGTCGTTCTATACCCTTCAGTGGCGACCAAAGCGAATCGACGTGCCAAGTGTGCGACCTGCACAATTTCTGCACCTCGATAGTTTGTCAAGCGGGGAACAAGAATACCTCTTGCGCCTTAGCAATAATATCACCTATACCTACCACTGGGACAGCCAACGCCTTGTGCTGACCTTGCAACCGTCCATAGAAGGAATGACCCGCACGGAACAAGAAATATTGCGCCCTTACCTGCGTTCTTTGCATTGGCACTGGAAAGAAAATGGCGACTTCGAGAAGTAATTACCTCTTAACCCAATCGATCACAACGCCTCCTTGGGCGGTGTAATCATTTATAAGAAGAATATGGGACTATTTAGTCTTCCTCCAAAACACGACACTGCGAGCGACAGAGATGCTCAACTCTTCAACTTCGATAATCCTACGGAAAACGTCTACCGCATGAAGCGTTGTCTGATGGCAGAGTGGGAACATCAAGGAGGCGTTCAGCTTACTTGGCCACACGCCGAGACGGATTGGGCGTATATGCTGGAAGAAGTGACAGCGTGTTATGTGAAAATGGCATTTGAAATTGCCGTCCGTGAACGCTTACTCATCGTGGCAAATAACGCAGATGAAGTGCGCACCTTACTGGAGCAACAACTTCCCGAGCGTGCCACGAAGAATATCCGTTACTGCCAGTGTCCGACCAACGACACTTGGGCACGTGATCACGGCTTTCTCTGCGTGCGTGATGGGGCTAAAGTGGAATTGATGGACTTCCGTTTCAATGGTTGGGGCGGTAAGTTTGCTGCTGAGAAGGACAATGCGATCAACGCCCAGCTTTTTGCACAAGGCTTTGTGCAGGGGGAGTATGCCAACCATTTGGACTTTGAACTCGAAGGCGGAAGCGTGGAGAGCGATGGTGCAGGCACAATTCTGACAACAGCTGTTTGTTTGCTCAATGAAAACCGTAATGGAGATCCTTCAAAAGCTCAGGTGGAAGCCGAATTGAGCAAGCGTTTGGGCGCAGAGCAAGTGCTGTG
>JBHAFO010000221.1:0-3485 GCA_041856145.1 Alloprevotella sp. | reverse complement strand
TCTTCTTGATAAAACCACCCTCATTTAATTCACGAACGGCAGTGCGAAGTTCGCCTTCGGTGTTCATCACGATGGGACCATACCGTGCCACTGGCTCATTGAGCAGAGGGGCAGATATCAGCATCACCTCAGTTCCATTCTCGCCTGCCTCGATGGTGACGGTGTCGCCCTCGTCAAAGCGAGTAGCCGTCTTCTCGTTCACCTTCGTACTACCACTTATCACTTCGTCCATAAGAGTAAAAATCATCACCGTATTCTCTGCTTTCACATCGGGGCTAATGTTGGCTTTCGAATCAAGGTGGATGTTGTAATAATCGAAGGGTACATATTTCCCTTGCTGCCCCTTGTTGTCCTTGTATTCGCCTGCAATCAAACGGAAGCGACCGCCCTCCCTGCTATTCTTTCCTTGAAAACGCGCACAGGTTGCGCCCATAGGTTAGGCTATACAGCCAACTCTCGTCCTGCAAGGGGTTGACTGCTGTCGCACCGCCTTGAGGACGAGAGAAGGACATTGCTTTATAAGATGCCAAATTCGCCACTGTTGAAATCGTTGAACGCCTGCAAAATTTCTTGCTTCGTGTTCATCACAAATGGGCCATAGGCAACAATCGGTTCACGGATAGGCTCACCGCTGATTACCAGCACCACAGTGTTCTCGCTCGTAGCAACGATGGTGAAATCTTCGCCTTCACGCTTGAATTTGAGCATATTGTCTTGTGGCACTTCCACGCCATTCACCTCCACAGCACCGCTCAGGACAATCAGAGCCGTCGTGTGCGTTTCGGGGAAAGAGAAGTCTGCCTTTCCGCCCTTATTGAGGCGGACGTTCATCATGCGCACATCCGTGGCACTCACGGCAGGACCTGTCACATCCTTATAAGCCCCTGACACCACTTCAACCACACCACCATTATTTTCCAACTGGTATTTCGCCATCTGCTCTCTGGTGATTGCTTGATAAGTGGGCGCATCCATTTTGTGCTTGGCAGGCAGATTGACCCACAGCTGTACCATTTGGAAGTCACCGCCCTTGGCAGCAAATTCTTCTTCATACATCTCCTCGTGCAACACGCCCCGTGCGGCAGTCATCCATTGCACGTCGCCCTCATCGATAACGCCCCGACTACCATTGCTGTCGGTATGTTCCACCCGTCCGTGATAGGCAAATGTCACGGTCGAGAAGCCGCGGTGTGGATGCGTTCCCACACCTCTGGGCTGTCCAGGAGCAACAGTCATTTTGGAATTATAGTCGAGCAAAATGAAAGGGTCCATATCGTAGTAGCCCATGCCTGGAATTTGTGGAATGAAGTTATGCACACGAAAACCATCGCCCACCATGTGTGTCTCTTGTGGATGCGTTACAAAATCGATCTGTTTCATATCTTAATGTCCTTTCTTAGTTGTATAAATAAAAATGTTTATGCCCTATAATTGACAACAAGCGTGCCACCGCATTTCTTCTGCCGACATTTCAGTCGTCTGCGACTGTCACGCCAATTTTGGCAAGGTTTCGGATTGATGGCAGAAGCTGTGGCGCATCCATAGGGCAAAGCTTCGAGCCGTTGTGCCGGCGTGATGAGCTGTCAGATAGGGAGCGGTGCAGAAAGGCGCGGTCTGCCCGTCCTTGGGCAAAACGTAGTGCGGGAAGAGGAAGGGTTATCGTCACTTTTCCCACCCCTCACTTTTATACTTCTTGCACCAAAATTAACACAGCCACGCTCCGTCTGTTTTCTCCAAGGCTTGCCGTAAATCCATCGAGGCTTGAAAAAAATCGGGAGGCGCAGGCTGGATTTCCGTTTTGCGCCACTTCTTCCAGCTATTGGTAGGTAAAAAGAAAGGGATAAAGGCGGTTGTTCAGCCTTTATCCCTTTGTCTTACTACAAAGATAACACATCTCTCTCCCAAATGCAAGTGCAGATGTTGCGAAATCCTAAAGACGGATACCGTCTTTAAGACTTTGCGAGTGCTGGCAACTGTCCGAACCGTGTGGCAATGCCCGTAGTGATTGTTCGAGGGAAGAGCCGTTAGTTTTCAAACCGTTTGAAAACTAAAAGATTAGTTGCTGTCGATTTGCTTGTTCAATCCAAATAAATCTCTTAACTTTGCCGTGCTAAATAAAACTGCTCGCTTTTTGAATACTTTTTCTATGTCACGGTATAGCTCAAACGGGTGTCTCGTTGGGCTTTGTCCGTTTGGCTGAGGGAGAGGAGTGACGAAGTAGCTGGGCTTGTTTCTGTTTTCACAAGAAGAGGAAAAATATTGTCGCTCGCTGATTCTCAGTTGTTAATCTTGTCTTAGAGAGGCAGAGGTCGAGAGGAAAGAGTGTTGGACTGAGTCTTTGATAGGCATCTAAGCCCATTTGCTTGACTCAACCTGTTTGACAGAGAATCTACGATATTGGCAATTAAATAGATAGTGCGAGCAAGCGCATGCAGTGGTGCATGGTTTTTCCTCGTATGCAATCGATATAATATAGATCAGTCATTTAATAATTTGTAGTAATGAAAAGATTTTTACTTTTAGGAGTCTTTCTCATGGCTGTCATCAGTGTGTGGGCACAAACGTCCTACACTGCTACAGCTAATGGTAAGACGTGGACGTATGAAGAGAATACGAATGAGGGAGGTGTACGAATTACAGGTTGTACACCTGAGTCGGGAGACTTGAATATCCCTGATCAGCTCGATGGAAACACTGTAACGGCCATCGGAGACCATGCATTTAAAGACAAAACAGGCTTCACTGGCAGATTGACGCTTCCTTCAACTCTCAAGAGAATTGGGAATAGTGCTTTCTATGGCTGTAATGAATTGCGAGGTACTCTAACCCTCCCAAGCTCTTTAGAGTGGATAGAAGCCTATTCTTTTGCTGATTGTATTAGCTTGACAGGAGATCTCGCTATCCCCAATTCTGTGAAATCATTAGAAGCTGCTTCTTTTATGAATTGCGAAGGTTTCAGTGGAACTCTGACCCTTTCAAACTCATTAACGGCAATAGAGAAGTTTACGTTTTATGGGTGTACAGGTTTGATAGGCGATCTAATTATCCCAAGTGGTGTCAAAACGATTGGATCCAATGCTTTTAAAGATGCAGGTTTCGATGGTATTTTGACCATTCCTAACACTGTAGAGTCAATAGAAACCTACGCTTTTCATGCTTGTGTTAACTTGACAGGAGATCTTACTATCCCGAATTCTGTACATTGGATGGGAGATGGTGTTTTTTCTCACTGTGGATTCACAGGCAATCTAACTCTTTCAAACTCTATGACAGTAATACCTCGTGCTACATTTGCTTATTGTAGTGGTTTGACAGGTAACTTGACTATCCCCAGTGCGGTAACAGCAATATCGGATGATGCTTTTCGCGACTGTAGTCGTTTAACAGGAACTCTGACCATTCCAAGTACGGTAACAACGTTGGGAAGTAATGCTTTTTCTGGCTGTCGTGGCTTCACTGGAGATTTGATAATACCAAACTCTATT
>JBHAFO010000220.1:0-3970 GCA_041856145.1 Alloprevotella sp. | reverse complement strand
GCAATACCGCAGAGGTCTATACGTTCAATCTCCTTTCCTATAATATAATTATGTAGGATATCCGCCGATTGGGAATTCTTGAAGATGGAGTATTCTTCCGTATCGACGGTATTGCCTTTGCGCAAAAGGGTCGGAGAGAAAGGCGCAAGGGCTTTGGTGAGCGCAGGATAAAGTTCTGCGCCTTCTGTACCTTGCACGCAATGAGCTGGCCACTGTCCGCCTTCGCTGACGAATGAGCAGTGATTGGCAGGATGCCAGTCTGTGGTCACAAAGATGTGGCTATACTCTCCGCCATGCGCTTCCACGTAGTCAGACAATGCTTCTATGGCTTCCTCCGCTTGAGGAACAGAGAGTGAACCATTGATGAAATCGTTCTGAGGGTCTACTATCAATAAAATGCGTTGCAGGCTTTTGTTTTCTTGCATATACTTCAAATTTTAGGGGCGACCGATAGATTCGTACTCGAAGCCCATTTGGCGAAGCACATCTGCGTCGTAAATGTTACGACCGTCTATGATAATTGGTTGATTCATTGTGCGGCGCACCACTTCCCAAGAGGGCAGACGGAATTGCTTCCATTCTGTGAGCAGAAGTAGGGCGTCTGCGCCAACAGTAGCGTCATAAATATCCGTGGCATACGTGACTGCATCGCCGATACGGCGACGACATTCGTCCATCGCAACGGGGTCGAATACACGAATGTGGCAACCTACCTTGCGAAGTCCCTCGATGACAACGAGGGAAGTGGCTTCGCGCATATCGTCCGTCTCGGCTTTGAATGCCAAACCCCATAGGGCAATAGTTTTTCCTTGCAGGTCGCCATTGAAACGGCGGGTGAGCTTGTCCAACAGCACAGTTTTCTGCAAATCGTTCACCTCCTCCACGGCTTTGAGCACCCGCATGTTGTAACCATTCTGTTGGGCTGTGTGGATCAGAGCCTTCACATCTTTTGGGAAGCATGAGCCTCCGTAGCCACAGCCAGGGTAGAGAAATTTAGAGCCAATGCGGCTATCAGCACCAATTCCTTTGCGCACCATATTTACATCTGCTCCCACCAATTCGCAGAGGTTCGCAATGTCGTTCATGAACGAGATGCGTGTTGCCAGCATGGAGTTCGCGGCATATTTTATCATCTCCGCCGAAGGAATATCCGTGAAGATGATGCGGAAATTATTGAGCATGAAAGGCGCATAGAGCTGGGTCATCAGCTGTTTGGCGCGTTCGCTTTCCACACCAACCACCACACGGTCGGGCGACATGAAGTCTTTGACAGCCGCGCCCTCCTTGAGAAATTCGGGGTTACTGGCTACGTCAAACTCAATACTTACGCCACGCTTGTCCAGCTCCTCCTGAATGGCTTGCTTCACCTTCTTGGCTGTACCCACAGGCACGGTGCTTTTCGTTACCAGTACCAAGTATTTGTTCATCGCTTGTCCCACTTCACGAGCCACCTCCAAAACGTAGCGCAAGTCGGCACTTCCGTCTTCATCGGGCGGAGTTCCAACAGCACTGAACACTGCCTCTACATCGTGGATGCAGTCGGTAAGTTTCGTAGTGAAGTGCAATCGTCCTTCACGGTGGTTGCGCAAAACGATTTCCTCCAATCCTGGCTCATAAATAGGTATGATGCCTTGCTTCAAACGCTCAATCTTGTTGGCGTCGATATCCACACAGGTGACCTCCACGCCCATCTCGGCGAAACAAGCACCAGAGACCAAACCAACGTAACCAGTTCCAACAACGGCTATTTTCATAAGAAGAAAAGGAATTGACTAATGACGATAATTCGAATGATACTGCTGTGAAAGCAAAAAGGCAATGTGCCACGATACATAGTGCATAGTGGAACATTGCTGATAGAGTTTCAAAAAAATGACGTATCTCTGTCCTTAGTTGGCAGGCGCAGATGCTGGCTTTGTTGCAGGTTGTGCTGGAGCAGTAGGCGCAGCCGTTGGAGCAGTCAGAGATTGTTTTGCCGCAGCATCGTTTACAATTTGGTCGTTGCTACTGCTACTGCTTCCGAGGGTGTAAGCTGTGCCGATGCAAAGAATCACGAGCAGAGCTGCAAGCCCCCAAGTGGTCTTTTCTACGGCATCCGTCGTCTTGTGCACGCCCATCAAAGAGTTGGCAGAAGCGTAAGACGATGACAGACCGCCTCCCTTTGATTCTTGAACAGATACCACAAGGATGAGGAGGATTGAAACAATGATGGCGATGATAACTAAAACATTAAACATGTCCTTTTGTGCTATTACGGTTTATAATCAATTTTTGCAGAAAGCGTATTTGGTCTGCAAAGTAACGGTTTTTTTTCGGATAAATCAAGTGCAGGCGATGAATAATTTCAATAGCCTTTTCATATTTCCCTTGCTTGATGTAGATTTTTGCCAAGGTCTCGGTCAAAATCTCCTTGTCGCTATTCTCCGAAGTGGGGGAGCTGTCGTTCTCTTCAATGGGAGTTTCTGCCTCAGATTCCGTGTCTTCTGCAACGAGGTCTTGCGCAGAGGGTGGAGGAGGGACGAGGGAGAAGGTCGGAGCAGGCTTGTAGATATATTCATCAAGGAGGTTGTTGCTCCGAGGGGCTTCAGCTGGAGTCTCGTTCTCTGGTTCGAGGTCGTCCATCTGTAGGAGATAAGCGGAATAGTCGCTGGAAACATCAGCTTTTGCAGGCGTGCTTTGGGCTGAAAAGTCCTCTCCGATTGAAAGGAAGAAGTTGTCGATGAGAGAAGTCATGCGCTCCTTACTGCCCTCGGGAGCAAGTACGGGTTTACTCGCCTGAATGCTTGGTGGGTCAATGCGGTAATTAGCCCCTTCGATAAGGTCGAAAAGTACACGGCGGTCAGGAAGAAAAAGTGCCGCATTGCGTAGCTCTTCGCCAAAACTTGGGTCGTGCAACAAATAGAGGTTGTGCAAGTATGCCAAACGAGCCGCCTGGAAATAGGGATAAGCCGACACCACCTCACGCAGTTGCTGGAGGGTGTCGTGATTATACCTTTCGGGCTGAGACAGAAGGCTAGCAAGGTCTTGCATATATTATATATAGGAGCGATGAAAGCTTTTACCAATTTGCCACAGTGGCATTGAACATTTGGTCTACGATGTCATTGATCATTTCTTCCACCAATCGTTCTTGCACAGATGCGAGTGAAAGTGTCGAGCTATATTGCGTGGTGGCAGAGAAAGGTCTCTCCCACGTTTCGTTGGTCTTCCTGTTTTGGTAGCGAATGTTCACAGTCATACGAAGTTGCACCTGCGAAGAATAGCCGTCCGATGAAATCGACTTGTTGAACTGGTCGTAACCTGTGATTTCTCCGCTGATTTGGATGTCGCCATCGCGTTTCACTTGGCGCAGCTGCGTTTGGTTGGCAAAGCGATCCCGTATGTTGTTATTCAGCATCGTCTCCATCGGTGCCCAAACGTAGGAGGCACGGTTCACAATCTTATCCAACTGTATGGTCTTCGTGACGTTATAGTTGATCGATGTACCCGTGAAAGAATAGCTCACCTTGCAGGCTGTGAGCAAGGGAAGCAGAACGAGGATAAGAAGACGAAGTGTTAATTGTTTCATTGATTGCGTATCGGGAAAATGACAGTTGCCCCAAAGTATGCCTTTCTAATTGAGCGAGCAAGCGGAAAGGTTTAGACTACTTTTCCAAGCCATATTCCTTGATTTTACGATAGAGTGTGCGCTCGGAAATGCCCAACTCTTCAGCCACGGGGCGACGTTTGCCACCATAGCGTGCAAGGGCATTTTCAATAACCTCTTGCTCCATCTCGTCCAAAGAGCGAGGTTGGGCAGGTGTGTCAATATCTTTGATTTCTTCCGCCTCGTAGAAGGTTTCCTCCTTGGGCTCTATGATGGAACGAGCTGGCGTGGGCAAAGGACGTGTGTGCGGGGTGTGCAACTCGTGAGCGTGCAGTTCGTGGGCATGCTCCTGCGTTGTTGTGGCAGAGTTCCATTGTCCTGAAG
>JBHAFO010000219.1:0-3002 GCA_041856145.1 Alloprevotella sp. | reverse complement strand
TAGTTTGCGGACTGGTCATGGTCGGTTGTTGGTTCTTCGCCATAGAAGCCAACCAACTGCAAACCGCCTCCGATTACGACCTCCGCTACCGCTATCTGCGAATGCAAGGCAAAGCAACAAGCAAAGACTTCGCGCATCTCGACAGCCTCTTTATCACACACCGCAATCCCAAAGCCATTCAGCAGATACAGCAGAAGGTCGTTGATTACGAGCAAGCCTTACAACGGCAAGTAGAATTGTTGTTACAACAGAAACGTATTAAGGAAGAACAAGGAGCATTGAAGAAGCATTTGGAGAAATAGCGAACACTCCGAGAATTTGTTTTGTGCAGTTTCTTGGAGTATCTTTGCTCTGCAGTTGCTTTTTCGTGCACAGGTTCTATCAAGTAAATCAATTGCGGTATAAATTAAGCTATAGCTTTCTATCTGCCATCATCTCCTTTATAAGTAGATTGCTCTGCCCTTCTAAGTTAAATGGATATTTCTGCATGTAATCATCAAAAGAAATTTGATGATTAAGTATCGAAACTATGTCAGATGGTACTGCTGATATAGAGTCATAATACTCATCAAAATACTTCTGAAAGCCATCTCTCTTAAAAATAGCGGAGTATTTAATTAATGTAAGTGGTGACATTAGTATCAAGGGGGATTCAAGTGTGGTTTGCAACCCTTCACTTTGAAGGCAGTCGTTATACCAACGCCTCAATAGCTGAGCTAATCCTGGAACATGAAGTCGATTGTCTGCAATGACTAATACAGGATATATTTTAATATTAGAGGACATAGAAGTGTCCCAAGGGAATTTCCCTTTACGGATATTGGAGACATGACCAGCAATTTGTCCACAGCCAATTTTCTTTGGAGTAATAATATTATGGCTACATTTGCTATAATCCAATTGATAGGTCTTTGAGACTAATTTATTCTTTAATTCCTCTTCTATGAGCGTGTAATTTCGCTGCTCTTTTATCCATGCATTTATACGGATGTCTTTGCATTCAAATAGAGTGACTGCATTATCTGTTTTTAGATAGAAGTCTGGGTAGCCTAGTTCTCCGTTCTTTATTTGATATTTGCATTTCAAGCCTGCTTCATCCAGCGCCTCAGTTACATTATGAGAGAGGCACTCATTCATTAAACCTACAAACAGCGTTTTCTCAATGAAGTCAGAGGTAAAAAGGTGAAAGATGTTTGGTTGTTTTCCTTCCAATTCTGCTACAATCTTCTTAAAATCAAAATAAAGGCTACTATAAAGTCTATCTATTAGAAACGAACGATTATAAATAACATAATCTCCGTTAGTGAGCTTAAACAAAGGTCTATCTCTAAACATTTTGTAATCGGAATTTCCTCCTTGGTCATATTCGTTTTTACTTGAATATGGAATATTGTTTTCTTCTGATGATATAGACAATCTATCTAGGACAGAGCGTGTCATTAAAGAGTCAATATCTATATTTAAATCGTTAGGAATATAACCTTCTCCTTTTCTTGAAAGACCAAAGAGAGAGAATAATGTACGTACATATTCACGCCAATTGGAAATGCCGTATGCATTACAAAATCCAAGTAGCAAACTTTCATACTTTGATTCACACTCTAATAATCTAAAGAACTTTACCACTTGAATTGTTTGTGCAATAATCTCATTCTGTTCGTTGAAATTAGAAATTTCATCGTAGGATGCACTATTTATATAAAAGAGAATAGCTAAGTCTCCCTTGTCCTTTTCGTCAATATGGAACTTTGTTGACTCTTCATTGATTTGAGTAATCAATTTGATGGTCTGAAACTGAAGTCTGTCCACGTTCAAGGGGCTATTTGTCGTTCTGAACTTTCCAAGGGGGATCGAAAATGCACGTCTCAGTAATTCAAGTGTAGTTATCTCTGTGGCAGCAACATACTCTACATCGCGTTTTGAACTTTTCTTCAAGAAACTTTCAATCCTTAAGGACAAGTCTTGTTGCTTTGAATCATTTGAGGATAGCATTTGACAAAGTTTCTGGGGAGGCTGATTACAATATTCTCTATTAAGTAATACAGCAATTCTTATAAGTTCATCTCTCGAATACTGGCAAAGCACTTTGCTAAAACTAACCCTGCACGAACGACTAAATATATAACCAAACTCCATTGGGAGTCTGAATGTGAGAGAATCATATCTGTCTTCCATCTGTTTACTCATAGCTATAACATCTTTGTATTAAATAAAAAATAGCACTAATTAGTTCTGTCAATAATCTTACTAATTTCCTTTTCAACTTCTTCTACCGTAGGCAAAGCCGATTTCAGATTCTCGGGGATAGCCTTTGAAAGTTGGTAATCACTGACACCGATTGGCTGGTCGTAGCCGGAAAGGGCATATTGCGCTACCACCTTGTCGCCACCGTTGCAGAGGAGCAAGCCAATTGTCTTGTTGTCGTGTTCGCCACGGAGGGTATCATCCACTACATTGATGTAGAAGTTCAATTGTCCCATATATTCGGGTTTGAATGGTGTCGCTTTGAGTTCGACAACCACATAGGCATGCAGTTGAATGTTATAGAGAATGAGGTCGGCATAGAAATCAGAATCACCCACTTCAAAGTGCTTCTGCTGCTCAACAAACGCAAAACCGCTGCCCATTTCCAAAAGATATTTGGTGATATGAGAAATCAATTGCCGTTCAACGTCTCGTTCTGCCATTTTATCTGTTTGCCCCATCATATCAAAGATATAAGGGTCTTTCATCAGATAGTTGGCGAGGTCGCTTTGAGGTTTGGGCAATCGTACCGAAAAGTTGCTCACTTTCTTTGTGGTAATCTGTCGAGCAAAAAGATTTGTTTCAATCTGCATTTGCAGAACATTGCGACTCCACCCATTAGCAACTGCTTGTGTAATGTACCAATAGCACTCGCCCAAAGGCAGCTTGCCGTTAAGCAGAATTACATGGCTTGCCCAGTTGGTGCGAACAATGGCTGAATGCTTGAAGATTTCCTCTATCTGACTGATGTCGCAGTG
>JBHAFO010000218.1:0-3460 GCA_041856145.1 Alloprevotella sp. | reverse complement strand
TATGTGTTGTTCCACTTTTTCTTTTTGTTGTGTGAGCAAGAGTAGCGGGAAAGGTTTGTCCGATTGGCGGTAAGGCGGTTGCAGATAATTGTAAGAGAGTGGCACTATCCCTTGTCGCTTATAAAAGGCGAGGCGACGAATGGCAAGCTCTGTAGTTGCCGGTTCTGCTTCTAAGAGTAGAGGTTGAGGATATGCTTTATCCTTGAGATGTTGCACAAGAATTTGCCCCAAGCCATTTCCTCGCAACTCTTCTCGCACAGCAAGATGCTCAACATAGAGAAAATTGTTGAACTGCCAATAGGTGGCAAAGCCTGCAAATTGGTTGTCGAGCAAAAGGATGTCACCTTTGAAGGCTGACTCTGCAACGAAACATTCTTTCCACTCGGACAACTCTCTACGCTCTTCTTTTGGCATTGCCGAAAGATAAAGGGCGCAGGCATCGGAGAAGTAGGGATGACTGGGCAGAAGTGGCTGAATAAGGTGCGACATTGGTTAATCGGTGTCTGTAACTTTGAGGGTGTGTATCTTTTGTAACTCCTCCATCAAGGCTTGCTTACAGCTTTGCTTTACTGAAACGGTGAGGGTGGTGTGCGTAGCATCGTAGTTGCGATCCACAATTTCGGCTTTCTCTGCTTTCAGACGGCGCAGGACAAGATCTACATCTTCGTACAAGGCTTTGACATAAAATTGTTCGCAGACTATGCGCTCCTCCACAGTAGCGTTTTCCAAAGCCAACGCCGTGGCAGTTTTGTAAGCTACTACTAAACCGCCCGTGCCGAGATTGACGCCACCATAATAACGCACCACAATAACGAGGGTGTTGGTGAGTTCTGCCGATCGTATCTGCCCCAAGATTGGCCGACCTGCCGAGCCTGAGGGTTCACCATCGTCGTTGGCACGGGTACGCAAACCATCGGGGCCTAAAGCATAGGCATAGCAAACGTGGCGGGCATCGAAGTATTCCTTGCGGTATTGCTGTACAAAAGTTCGTACCTCCTCCTCTGTTTCAACATGAAGAGCAAAGGCGAGAAATTTGCTCCGTTTCTCGGAATACTCGCCTTTGCTCAAAGTTGTAACTGTCTTGTAAGTGTCTACGCTTGTAGCCAAAACAATTTAGTTGAAGTAGTACAAGAATGTGGCAATACCATCGAGAGCTGGCTTCTTCTCGCCTTCAATTTCGATGCGGAACTTGATTTCCACACGGCAGATGCCACGAAGATTGGCAATGCTATGAAGTGTTGCCACCAAACGCACACGCTGTCCAGAGAGTACGGCTTGCCCAAACTTCATCTTGTCCATGCCGTAATTAACCATCATCTTGAGATTATTTACCTCAATGATGTTTTCCCAAAGATAAGGCAGGAGCGAGAGAGTCAAGTAGCCGTGAACAATCGTTTGCCCGAAAGGTCCTTCCTTTGCCTTAGCTTCGTCCACGTGAATCCATTGATGGTCGAGAGTGGCATCAGCAAAGAGATTGATGCGCTCTTGTGGCACTTCCAACCATTCAGATGTGCCTAATTCCTTGCCCTCGTATTGGGCAAAATCTTCGTACGAAGAAATAACTAATTTGCTCATATTATTATAAAAATAGGGTTCTTACCAATCAAAATAACTGTCAGGTTTTTCTGACTTCTTGCTGGAAATCTCACGCATAACAAGGGAAGTGATCATAAATTGCTCACTGAACTTTGCCTCTGCAACGTATGATCCAAAAGTCTTGCCCGCATCGCTACGCTTGATATGCTGGTCTACAGAGAACGTAGCCTTATAGCCATTGGGCTGATTGCCGTTCTTTATCCGTTCAGCCTTGAAGTCATTGCCAAAAGAAAAGCTACATTCCTCAATAGAGGGAGTAAACATATTTTCTACGATGGTCAATACATCACTCTTTGTAACTTGGCGCTTGCCAAGGAAGTTGTCCATGACAGGAGTAATATAGTTGCACATCACCATACCATCGTTCTGTCCGAACGCATTGTAGAAGTTGACCAAGACTTCTAACATCATGTCTTGCGCTTCTGCAGAGATATTATTTTGCTCGGCTTGCACCATTGCTGTTTGTGCCATTTGCACATAACGCCCCTTGGGGTGGTTGGAGAGATAGAGCTGATACGCCTCAATTGTGTTAGCACTCAAGGTTCTCACCCAATCCAAAGAGTCGATCTTGTTGTCGCAAAGCACATCGTAATGCCCGTCATTAAACTGACTTTTGAAAGAGGCAAAGTCTTGCGTGTTGCTTGAATGTTCAATCAAAGACCAGGCTGCCTGTAATTGCTTGAGCTCTCCCAATCGCTTCTCCACTTTTCGAGCATTCTCCCCATCGGGATACTTGCTCAGATAATCCTCATAGTCTTTAATGACATAGCTACCTTTGAGGTTTTCAAAGGCTTGTTCCTCTGCCATACTCTTATTGATGAAGTAATAGGCTATACCGCCTCCAACACCTAATACTGCAATCACAATTGCCACGATGATGGTAATGCGCTTCCAAGAGGACTTCTTAGGTTGTAGTTGAGGTGGTACATTGTTTTGCCCATCATTGTAAGTGGGCACAACCGCTGTGGGAGGAAGCTCTCCTTGAGGGTTTGATTCAAAAGGTTTCATATCCAATATCTTTTAGTTGAAATATCAATTTTGTGGAGCTTGAGAACTATTGCCCTGCTTGCGTTTCTTGGGGTGTCTGCGTTGTCCCTCCAATTTAGGTTTGGCGTTTGGCGTTGCATGCTTCGAGTGTTGCGAATTGCCCTTACCTTGGGGACGACGCTGTCCCTGCTTGGCATTACGAGAGGGCTTACCTTTCGCAGTTTTGTAATCTTCGGCAGTGGGTGCTTGCATACCTTCTAATAGAGGCTCTCGTGGCACTTCCATTTCCATCAAACGCTCAATCGTTCGCAAAGCATTCATCTCTTTCTCGCCAACAAGGGTGAAAGCGCACCCTTCACGTCCTGCACGAGCCGTTCGACCTATGCGATGCACATAATCTTCTGGGTCGCGAGGCACATCATAGTTGATGACCATCACTATATCGTCGATGTCGATACCACGGGATACGATGTCTGTTGCCACGAGTATGTCCGTCTTTCCAGACTTAAAGTCGAGCATAATCTGGTCACGCTCTTTTTGGTCTAAGTCGGAGTGCATTGCTTCAACATTCAATCCCGCACGCTTGAGCGAGATGTTCAATTCTTTCACACGGATCTTAGAACCTGCGAAAATAATCACTCGCTTAGAATGATGCGTCTCAAGAATATGATGAACGAGTTTTGTTTTCTGCGTGTCGAAGCAAAGGAACACTTTCTGCTGTATCTTCTCGGCAGGTTTTGACACAGCAATGCGTATTTCTACAGGATTGTGTGTGATGCTACGCGCAAAGCTATTGATCTCTGGAGGCATGGTTGCTGAAAAGAGAATAGTCTGCCGCTCTTTGGGCATCTGCTCTACGATCTTCATAATGTCTGCG
>JBHAFO010000217.1:0-6658 GCA_041856145.1 Alloprevotella sp. | reverse complement strand
TTCGACTGGAGGCGGAGAAAAAGTTTAGTTTCCACTGATAATTATATAGATATCACTGCAAATTATATAATTATCAGTGGAAATTATATAGATATCAGTGGAAACTAAACTTTTCCTATGCCTCCAGGTGAAAACATTGATGTGAAAAGGGAAAATGTTGGCGCAAGAAGGAGTATTTTTCCTTGCAACTTTTTTGCTCTCCAATACTAAGTTGCAGGTTTGCTACAACTAAGCTCTTTTGTCCAATCAAACGAACAGTTCCAAGTAAAGAGGATATATTTGAACTGTAGCGTGGCGAGGAAAATCATCTGAAAGTGAGAAAACTATCTAAGATTCTGATACGATAAATTGCTTGTTTCTTTAAGAAGATACAATCAGGGCTAAAAGAAGAGGGAGGAAACATTTCGTTTCCTCCCTCTTTTGCTTATAAATGACCCATCACTTTCGAGTTGAGTACATCTAAGATATGAAATATTTGACTGAAGGCTTAAAGCTCATTGCGCTTTACTTCTCCATTCTGCATAACAAATTTGAGTTCTATCTCGCTATCGAACATAATCAAGTCAGCATCATAACCTTTCTTGATAAAGCCTTTGCGGTTGTCGATACCCATAAAGCGTGCAGGCATTTCTGAAATCATACGGCAGGATGCCTCCAAGGAAATGCCAGCTTGTTGCACAGCTGTACGCACCAAGCGATCCATCGTTGAAATAGAACCTGCGAGCGCAGAGCGGTCGGCAAGTTTGCAAACGCCATCTTCAATGATAACACGAGGGTCGAAGTTGGTATCGGCATTGGACGCACTGCATGCCAGAGAGTCGGTAATGAAACACATGTGTCCATTGCCCTTGGCGTTGTAAATCTGCTTAATCACAACTGGTGGCACGTGGATACCATCGCTGATAACTTCCACGTTGAAATCGTCGAGCGCATAAACACTCTCTACTACGCCAGCCTTCTTGAACTCTCTGTCTTTCTTCAAAGCACTCATGGCATTGGTGAAGTGCGTAGCGAGGCGAACACCTGCATCGTAAGCCATCTTCACATCCTCCCATTCGCCATCTGTATGAGCAATAGCAGGTGTAACACCATGCTTCACACAACACTCAAAAAACTCCTTTGCACCAGGCAATTCGGGTGCAGCGTCCCAGCGTTTGATACATTGGGTTTTGGAGAGAATATCTTCGTATTCTTTGGGATCTGGATTGCGAATAATGTCGGGCATCTGCGCACCAGCTTTACTGAGGTTGAAGTAAGGACCTTCGAGGTGCAGTCCCATGATTGGGCTACCAGGCTCAGCCATCAATTTTTCACAAGTGCTGATGGCTGCATCAATCCACTCTCTCGTGCTTGAAGAAAGTGTAGGATAAATTGCAGTTGTGCCATAGTGCATGTGGGCTTCTACAGCTGTGCGGAAAGCGTCTTCTGTACCTTCCATAAAGTCGCGTCCCCCACCGCCATGGATGTGCAACTCAATACCACCTGGTACAATATCGCAACCCTTGGCATCGATGATTTCTGCGTTATCCAGGGGGAGTTCGCTATTGAGCACCTCAATGATTTTCCCATCTTCAATGACAACGCTACCACCTGTGAGCCATCCGTCTTCGACAAGGATACGGCCATTTGTAATCTGCTTCAACATAGAATATTTGCTGTTTTATTTTAGAAACGAATGATGATTGCGCTTCCTCAATATAGAAGAAGCGAAGAATTGTATTACAAAAGTACAACATATTGTGCAGATATATGTCGTAATAGAGAAGGTTTGTGAAAATTCTCTGTATAAGTTGTGGAATGGAAAGGGGAGGGGAGAACTTTTTATCCTTGTTATTAGATAAAAGGGCGAGCTGCTGTCCTTGGTAGTCCTTTGGAAAAGTCGTATTTTTGCGGAGGAAAATAGAGCAAAATGAAAACAACTAAAAATTATAAGGTAAAAGAATGGGTCACAGTCTTGCGGAATAAATTGTCGCGCCTTTCCTTTCGGACAGGGGTGGCTGTGTTGGGACTGTGTGTACTATGCTATGCCTTATCGTTTAGCTTGCCTTTCTTGGTAGAAGATAACTGGATGAAAGGAGCAGTTTGGGCTTGCTTCTTTGGATTGGCAAAGACTTTTCAATACACAGCCTTAGGCATTCTCGGCATCAAGGGCTGGCAAAGAGTGAAGGATAGGCTCAAGCGAAAGAAGTAAGGAGTGGGTTCAAAAGGATGTGTGTTACGTCCTCAAAGATTGCGCCCAACCCACCAACACAGCGTGGCTATGACGAAAGAAAAGATGAAGTAGCGATGGGTGGTATAATGGTAGAGTCGTGGGAAGCGGAAGCGTTGCCACCGTGCGAAGATGAGCAAGGCAACGATGGGCAGAGAGAGCACGAGAAAAGGGTTCAGGGCAAAGGCTTTGTGCAAGTCGCCATGTAGCAAAGCGTGCAAGGTGCGTTGCGAACCACAGCCAGGGCAGTCGTACCCCGTGAGTAGTCGAAAGGGGCACTGTGGAAAGAAATTGCCCGAAACCGATGGGTCAAAGATAAAATAGACTATTCCGCCAAGGATGAGTACAAGGGCTATGAAAAGAAAACGCCATTTGTTGTTACGCAGAAGCATATTGCTGTTTTTGGGAGTTTATAGAAAAGGAGAGGTTGCGAAGTGGCAATCTCTCCTTAATAATAATATAGGGCTACTCGCTATCCATTCATCGAGAGGATAAATTCGTCGTTGTTGCGGGTGGATTCGATGCGACGGCGCACATCTGTGATAGCTTCCATAGGATTCATGTCCGCAATATAGTTGCGGAGGATATGCATACGGTTGACAGTTTGAGCGTCCATCAACAAGTCGTCGCGACGAGTGCTTGAAGCCACAAGGTTTACAGCAGGGAATATGCGCTTGTTGGCAAGTACACGTTCGAGCTGCAACTCCATGTTACCCGTACCCTTGAACTCTTCAAAGATCACCTCGTCCATCTTAGAACCTGTGTCAATGAGTGCAGTGGCAATGATAGTGAGCGAACCGCCGTTCTCGATATTACGGGCTGCACCGAAGAAGCGCTTGGGTTTTTGCAAAGCGTTCGCGTCTACACCACCCGTGAGTACCTTGCCCGAAGTAGGTGCAACAGTGTTATAGGCACGTGCCAAGCGGGTGATTGAGTCGAGGAAGATGACTACATCGTGACCGCATTCTACCAAGCGTTTAGCCTTCTCAAGCACGAGCCCGGCTATCTTAACGTGATGAGCAGCAGGCTCGTCGAAAGTGGACGCAATCACTTCTGCCTTCACCGTGCGAGCCATATCTGTTACTTCCTCTGGGCGCTCGTCGATGAGGAGCATCATCAGATAAGTTTCAGGGTTGTTCTGTGCAATGGCGTTGGCGATGTCTTTCATCAGCATCGTCTTACCTGTTTTGGGCTGTGCTACGATGAGGGCACGCTGACCTTTACCGATAGGCGTGAAGAGATCCACGATACGGCGTGAGAGCGTGTCGCCACTACCTGAACAGAGCTTGAACTTTTCCTCGGGGAAGAGGGGAGTGAGGTGTTCAAATGCTACACGGTCGCGCATTGCTGAAGGCTGAAGACCATTCACTTGCGTTACGTCCATCAGCACATAGAATTGCTCTCCCTCATGTGGCAATCGCACAGTGCAATCGACCACATCACCTACTTTGAGGCTGTATTGGCGAATTTGCTGTGCAGACACATAAACATCGTCGGGGGAAACCAAATAATTGTACTCTGCTGAGCGTAAGAAACCATAGCCCTCTTGCATTATTTCGAGAACGCCCGAATAGCTGAGCGTGGGAGTTGGGATACTTGTCTTTGGCGCAGTATAGTGAGAGGCACCCGTGGTAACATTGGCAGGTGTGCCCACAGGACTTAGAGAAGCCCCAACAAATGTATCTTGCATTGGGGTAGCTTCTTTAGCTCCGCCCGCGAGAAGTGGGTCGTCTTTGAAACGGCGGAACTTTGGGCGTGAATACTCGATGTACTCTTCGCTATCGTCGTCGTTGTAAGTTGAATAGGCTGGTTGCGACTGATAGATTGGTAAATCCTGGACAATGACAAAGTCGGTGTCTGTGATAGGCTCTCCGCCCACTTGCTGTACGTCCGATTTGATAGAATCGCCCGCAGGAACAGAGATCAACTCTCGGATTTCGTCCAAGTCGGTGATACTTGACGAGAGGTTCTGTATGGCTTCAGGATTATTCAAATGCTCACTCAGGAAATGAGGGAGATCTTCGTAAGTGTTATTGGAAAAAGTTGTCGCTGGTTCTGTTACAACCTCTTCTGTCACAGCGGGCACAACGTTTTCGCTGGGCAATGCCTCCTCTTCTTGTGCGACAACATTCTCAGCCTCGATGGCTGCTAAACGTGCGGCTTCTCTCGCAGCTAAATCAGCTTTTGAGGGGCGCCCACGTTTGGGCTTCATACCGTCTGCCAAAGTGAGCGTAGGAGCGGACTTGCGTTGTTTTGCACGTCCCTCGGTATTTGCCGTATAGACACGATTGGCGGGAGTTGTTTCCCCTATGCGACTACGACGCTTGGGGCGTGCATCCTCGGAGGCAGCAATGTTTTCCGATTGTCTGTCGAGGATTGCATAGATAAGCGTCTGCTTATCGTCATCTCTGTTTTGTGAAATGTTGAGGTCACGAGCAATATCCTGCAAGTCAGGGATGCTCATCGCCTCCAATTCGTCCATCAGATATTTAACCATTGGGATGGGAATATGGGTATATAATATAAATTATGAAATAGCGGGGGATAACTTCTCCATTGTTTCGCAAGAATTGTTTACACTCACGGTACAATTATTTATAATCGTAGCAAAGAGTAAAACCGCGCCTTTTTCAATTTATGTAGGGCGAGCGAAATCTATAAAAAAGATAGGGATATTTGAAAACAAGGTCAGAAAAGTGTACTGCCTTGCATTGATGGTGCAAAGATACGCATTATTATTTATTTTGATGCGCCAAGAGGCGAAAGTTTCAGAGCTGAAGTATAATTTCCAACAATCTTTGCTCAGACAGCCATCTTATGAATTAAAGAGTAGGAGCTGCTGCAAAATTTCCTAATTATAGGACAAGACTTCTCTTTGATGAGAAAGAAAACAAGATAGGGACATACGGCATCGTCGTATGTCCCTGATTTACTTCTATAATTATATAGGGATATGAAGTTGGCTTGCTATAGAGAGATTTGGCACTCCAAGTCTAAGCCTTATTCTAATAAATAATTATTGTACAATAACTTTTTCGCCTTTGACAATGTAAACGCCTGCTTGAGGCATTGACACAATGTTTTGTCCTGTAGTGAGATGAGCTACTGTAACGAGTTGCCCTGCGAGGTTGTAGATAGGAAGAGCCTGAGAAATAGTGCTTTCAAGGACGATTTTTCTGTTTTGCCCTACAGTTGTTAGTGATGTGTTAGAAGATGCAAGCACAGTGCGCAAGCCAGTTACATCGTAACCGTATTGTTCATCCAAGTAGTCTAAGCGGGTGGAAATCCAGTTGGTGATATAAGCAACATCTTGAGGGATATTGATTTGCTTTCTGTCAATACCATCCCAACGACTTCTCTCACGACTGTCTGCACCGCTCTCTGCAAATAATCTGGCGTAGTCGTTGAAACGCTTAGCCAAAGCCTCCTTGGTGAAATGTGTCTGACGCAATTCGGCATAACGTGCCTTGAGGCGACTTTCCCAGTTCAGCGACTTGGTTTCACGCAAGCGTTTATATAGAGTATGCTCACCATGCTCCAAGTTTTTAATCATAGTGGTATAGTCTTGCGCAGCATTACTTGTTTTCTTACTGCTGGAATAATAATCACGTCCCCAAGTGGCGTCCATGTCCCAAGGAGCAATGCCAATCTGAGATGACTTGGTCAAGTCGTAAACATAGTAGAACATGTTCTTGCCATGATTGTCTGTTGCAAGAATCAGGTCCATGAGGAGATAATAATCCAAGGCAACAGGAAGGTCGAAGGTTGTGCTTGCTACCTGTGCGAAGTGCGCCGTGTCGTTAGACGCAACAATGGAAATAGCATTGTAAAGAGGATGCCATGTGATTTCTTCGCCATCTGCCACTTCGGGATATCCCATCTCAAAACTGTTCCAGGTGTCAGAGTTATTATTGTACATTGAGGGAGGCGTGCCAGGGTAGATGTCTTTGTCAGGTTCATGCCCCATGAGTACAGCATAACTCCATTGTTCGGATTTATAGAGTAATCCGCGTAGTGTGGTCTTATTTTCTGTATTCGTTGTCAGTTTCTTTAGCTTCAACTGTTTGCGGTCAATCTTTTCGGTCATGCAGTACAGACCTTGGTAGTTCCCGTTGAGAATGACTTCGACGAAGCGTCCGCGTGTACCATTGATGGCATTCTTTTCCTGTGATTGATGGTAAGGCTTTGCTGAAAAGTCGTTCCAAAGGTCGAAAGAAACCCGGTTACGCATTCTGGCATAGTCGATAGCCATAGCATCAAGAATCCAGTTGTTGTCAGAACGTAGTCCAAAGAAACTGCCGTCCGCCGATTCGCCATTTTCATCGGTGAGTTTGACTGCAAAAGACTTTTTTGTCATAGCTAATGAGGAGGCGCCTCGATAGCGTACTTCGGAATTGAACGATTGGTTGATAATTGTTCCGTCTGCATCTATGACTTGAATACTTCCTG
>JBHAFO010000216.1:0-3304 GCA_041856145.1 Alloprevotella sp. | reverse complement strand
TCATCGGAAGTTGGTGCAAATTGCCAAAGTGATTGCAGCTGCTGGCTATCCTGCGCCTACGGACTTAATTGGGCTTTGCGAGGTGGAGAACGACAGCGTGTTGCAGGCATTGACGCAACGCACACGCCTGCGGAGGTTGGGCTATGCCTATATTGCCACGAACAGCCGGGACTCTCGGGGCATTGATGTGGCTTTGGTTTATCAACCGATGCGCTTTCAGCCGTTAGAATCGAGGAGTTTGCAAGTGCCTCCACCCTCGGACAAACATCGCTTTACCCGTGATGTGCTTTATGTAAAAGGCCGAGTGCCTACGGGCGACACCTTGCACACATTTCTCTGCCATTGGCCGAGCCGTTTGGGTGGGCAAAAGGAAACAGAAGCCTATCGCTGTTCGGCAGCAAAGGTGGTGAGAGAGCGGTGTGACTCGCTTTTCCGCCAAAATCCAAGGAGCAATATCCTCGTGATGGGTGATCTTAACGATGAACCCCGCAATCGGTCGATAGCCGAAGTGTTGCAGGCAAAAGAGAGTGGGAGGTTGGCGACAGATGGCATTGCCCAATTATATATCCTTTCCAAGAATTTGAAGCAGGAAGGAGGGATTGAAGGGACTTATTACTATCGTGGCGAGTGGAATCAAATTGACCATTTCATAGTGAGCGGACAGTTGTTAGATAATACAGCAAACTTTTACACCATGCCACAGCACTGCGAAATATTTGCCCCCGACTTTCTCACAGTCACCAACCCAAAAGATGGCACGAGGATGCCGAAGCGCACCTATCAAGGAACGTTTTACAGAGGTGGTACGGCAGATCATTTTCCCATGCGGTTGCAATTCCTTTTTAAGTAACGACAACTAAGAAACGAAGCATTGTGATAGACAGAGAAACCATACAGCGTGTGATGACGGCAACCAACATTGTGGATGTCGTTAGCGAGTTTGTAACCCTGCGCAAGGCGGGCGTAAATTTCAAAGGCTTGTGTCCTTTCCATAATGAGAAGACGCCCAGCTTTGTCGTGTCGCCAGCCAAACAACTTTGCAAATGTTTCAGCTGTGGCAAGGGAGGCAATGCTGTGCACTTCCTTATGGAGCACGAGCAGTTCACCTATCCTGAAGCCATCAAATGGTTGGGACGGAAATATGGCATTGAAGTGCAGGAAAAGGAGCTGACCAACGAGGAGCGATTGGCGCAGAGCGAGCGGGAAAGTATGTTTATTCTTAACGAATGGGCAAACGATTTTTTCCAAGAAACGATGCGCAACACGTCAGAAGGGCAACAAGTGGGTTTGGCTTACTTCAGACAGCGTGGCTTCCGTGACGACATCATTCGCAAATTCCAGCTCGGCTACTCGGCAGAGCGTAGCACTTTGCCCCAAGTTGCCACCAGTAAAGGCTATCGAGAGGATTATCTCTTGAAGACAGGACTTTGTTTCCAGAGAGAGAGTGGACAGTTGGTGGATCGCTATCATGGGCGTGTTATTTTCCCCGTGCATACGGTATCGGGAAAGGTGGTCGCCTTTGGTGGTCGCATCTTGGGCGAGAAGAAGAACGTGGGCAAGTATGTCAATTCACCCGAGAGTGATATCTATAGTAAGAGCAAGGAACTCTATGGCTTGTTCCAATCGAAGCAAGCCATCGTGAAAGCCGATCGCTGTTACTTGGTGGAGGGCTACACGGATGTGATTTCGATGCACCAGAATGGGATAGAAAACGTGGTGGCATCTTCGGGCACTGCGCTCACGGAGGGACAAATTCGCCTGATTCATCGCTTTACGAAAAACATCACGGTGCTTTACGACGGCGATAATGCTGGTATTAAAGCCAGCTTGAGGGGAATTGATATGTTGCTTGCCGAGGGAATGAACATCAAGGTGTTGCTTCTGCCTAATGGCGAAGATCCTGATAGCTTTGCGCGCTCACAAACTTCGGAGAGTTTCATTGCTTATATCGATGAGCATCAAACCGATTTCATTCGCTTCAAGGTGCAACTACTGATGGGGGAAGTGGGCAACGACCCAATTAAGCGTGCCAATATGATTGCCGATGTTGTTAATAGCATCAGCGTTATACCCGAAGGTATGGTGCGCCAAATGTATGCACACGAATGCTCCACCTTATTAAATATATCGGAGGCTGTCATCTTGGACGAGATTACCAAACTGCGGCGTAAGCGCGAATTAGACCGCCTGCAACGCAATCGGAATATGGCAGAGGGCGGAGCGGAACAAGAAGAGGCGACCGCAGAAACGCCTGCTGTGAACACTGCTTTTGTGACACAACGTCCCGACGACTACGAAGAGAAACTCTTGGCAGAGCTCATTGTGCGCCACGGCGGACGCTGTTTAGTGGACGATGAAGAACGCATCTCGGTAGTAGAATTTATCATCGAAGAGTTGCAAGCCGAGGGGTTGCAGATAAATAACCCGTTTTACAAACAGATTATAGATGAAGCCTTTCTTTTGGTCAAGGGCAAGGAAATGGGCAACTTGCAGAATGGCGAATTTATCGAAGATACACCCCAATACTTCATTGCGCATACGGACATCGCCCTAAGTCAGTTCGCTGTGTCCTGCACCGAAGATTCCGACCAGCTTTCGACCACACAACGCTCCTTATATAAAGAAGAGAAAGACCGCTTGGAAGAGTATATGTTCCGCATCCTTCACGACTTCAAACTCGCCAAAATCAGTAAGGAAGTTAAGGCGTTGCGCCAGCAGCTGCAATCAGCTGAAATGAAAGCCAATCCAGCAGCACAATTAGAACTCCTCCGTCGCATCAAAGCTCTCTCAGAAGTGGAACGCCAATTGGCACAAGTGCTGGGCGACCGTGTTGTCTCTCGCTAAAAGAGAAAGAATAAATACGCATTCCTTACCGCAACCCTCGGCTGTTACGCCGATTTTCTTTAACTTTGTACGAAAATCCAAGACGATGAATAAAGTCAAAGTATTAGACCGTAATTTCACGGTGTCGATTAAAGAGGCTGAGATCTTGAAGCGTGTTGCCGATATAGGCGCACAGATAAGTCGTGATATGGCGGGTAAAAAGCCAATCTTCTTGGCTGTGCTCAATGGATCGTTTATGTTTGCATCCGACTTGATGAAGCATATCACAACGCCTTGCGAGATTTCGTTCGTTAAGTTGGCGTCCTATGAGGGTACAAGTTCCTCGGGCGCAGTGAAACAGCTTCTCGGGCTTAACGAGAGCTTGCGTGGACGCTGTGTGGTGATTGTGGAAGACATCATCGACTCAGGACTGACGATGCAAGAGCTCTTGAAACTCTTGGCTGAGTATGAACCCTCCGAG
>JBHAFO010000215.1:0-2658 GCA_041856145.1 Alloprevotella sp. | reverse complement strand
CCTTATAAGGATAGAGGATCACTGTGTCGCCCTTGCGGAAGCTGGAGGAAGTCAATTCTGCGGTTTGTGTCAGCGAAAAGCGCACTTGCGAAACAACAGCTTCATCGTTCAAGAATTCAAGTTGCAGACCATAATATATATTGCCTGCCTTTACTTTCTCGTCCAACGACAACAGCCATGTGGCAGCAAAGCCTGCATCGCTCTTCAAGGCGTTGCCAAGCTTGGCGTGCAAGAGTTCCTTTTGTACGAATTGCAGATAGCGATAGAAATAAGCCTTTGCCAAAGGCGTGGCTTGTCTAATTGGATTCAATACAGCCGACAGCTTAGGCTCACACCATTCCTCCCAAAAGCGGTCGCTCACATTTTTGCGCCTAAACGATTGTGGCGTGAGCTGTTCCAAGAGTCCAAAGCCCTCGTTGGCATAAAGGTAGTCGCACCAAACTATTTGGTTGCGCATCTTGATACTTTCAAACAACAACTCGGGCGCATGCCCTTTATCCACCACAGGGCGTTCATACTTGGAGTAGAGAAAGAGCGTGCGAATATCCTTATTGGCGTGGTCGAAGTCGTAGTGCAATAGTGCGCGATAGAGATTGAGTTGCACAAAATGCGCCTCTTGCGCCAACGGATGCTGAGGACTACTGCCATAGCTCCCTTTGCCCGACTTCTGTTCCACCACCACTCGTTTATCGAGTTGCAAGAAATCCATACGCCCCATCAAGCCCAAACGCTCAGAAAAGAATGTAGGTTCAAGCACCACCTGCTCAAGGTCGCAGATCCTATTCTCTTGTAGGCTCAACAAACCATGATGAATGTTGCGCAACTGCTCCTCGCCCGATTGTTCGAGGAAATCGCCGTCGAGTTCCATCGTAGAGAGCGAAAGCGCGTTGGTGTGAAAGAAATCTTGAAAACTCTCCGTCGTTGCACGACTCTCTTGGCGCAAAGCTTCGTCCAAAAGTTGCCCCGAGAAGTTACCCAACACTGTGGCTGTCGAACCTTTGAAAGGCGTCAAACGTTGTATCAGTTGCAGGTACGGTACGGTGGCATAAGGTTCAAAGCATTGCGCAACGCTGGAGATATTCACCAAATAATCGGGTTCATAAATAATCAATTCAGGATAGACAATCGGCTCGCTTTCCCCCTCGTGCAATCGAGGACGAATAAGGTTCAATTGGCACCCTTCGGAGAGCAACTCACGAATATACGTCCCATCACCCAAAGAGAAGTCGTTCTGAAGCACATAATCCACCTTCAACACTTCGCCCGTGGCTTGCGTTATACCATAGATATAATGGTCGTTCCAATGCTTAACACGCATCCTCACCACCTCTCCCAGCCTACGACTACGGGTGCGCACTCGCTTGTCGTTCGGCAAGCGTTGTGTCAAACTATGTGGCACAGGTGCATTGCCATAAATCAACGCCACATAAAGTACCACCGCCCGAAGATAATAAGGATAAGCATTCTCCAACTCGGCATCACTCAAACGTTCCAAACGCCGCAATTGCGAGCGAACTTCGTGTGCCTCTCGTGCCAAAGTTTCTGGGGCATGATGTTCGTTCAATAGATGCTCCATTTTGGGGAAAAGCCCAGAGAAAAGGATGGTGCTATGGCGCAGTCGTTCTTCGGTGGCACGTTGCAACACTTCGTACAGCACCTTAGCTCGGTCTCGTACAGGCATTTCTGTACCTTCCATCTCGGAAAGCGTATCAAAAAAGTCGCTCGCTGTGGCAAGGTAGGAAGTATAATTTTCCAAAGATACGGGCGGATTGAGCGATTCGTCCAGCAGAAAGTTGGCAAGTTGCAGCCGCTCTTTTATCTGCCGTAGTTCGTCATTCGTAAATACGTCAGCACCCTGTGCCAATGCCCTAATGTTTTCCTCAAGCTCGCTCCAAGTATTCACTTTCAGCCACGCTTGCGTTTCTATTGAAAGCCCTTCTACATTGAGTTGTGCCTTATTTGTAAACACCCACGCCACCTGCGTTGCCACTACTGGCACGTCACGCCCGCTTTGGTCTGCGACCCATTTTTTCACCTTACGGTGCAAAGCTCTCAATTTAGCTACTGGCACACGTCCTAAGCGTCCACCGCTCAAACTCCGCCCTTCTGTCTGCCACTCTCCTTGCTCAAAAGCAACAATCGTCCCAGCTGTGTTGTTCCATTCCATAGCCACCACGCCTTTTCGGCACAGCAACAACGCGCCAACAACCACGCCTTGCACACGATAATTGCCCACCACAAACGCTTCTTCCTTTTGGGAAAAGACGCTGCGGAGCATAGAGACAGTTTTGGCAAAAGCCTCGGTTTCAAATCTGTGGGCATACTGCCCGATGCGATAAGCTTGAAAATACACTGATTAAGAGCGGTTTTATTCTCCTTTGAACACAGAGGAAATACTTCTAGGCTATCGGGAAGCGCATATCTCCCCTGCCCCATTCTGCGATTGACTACGCAAAGTTATCATACCTCGGGCAAAACATCACCTCATTGTGCAATAAACTTCACGAGTAGCGTAGAAAAACTTTCCTTCTTGCGCTAACATTTTTGGCTGGAGGCGTAGGAAAACTTTGCTGGAGGCGCAAGGAAACTTTAGTTTTCACTGATAATTATATAATTTGCACTGAAAATTATATAGTTTGCACTGAAATCTATATAATT
>JBHAFO010000214.1:0-5428 GCA_041856145.1 Alloprevotella sp. | reverse complement strand
GGTCAGAATGACAGCAAGGAGGCGTATCCAGCCTTCCTCCATCGTTTGTTGAACCGCGAAGCAGGCAAGCAACGCAATCCCCACCAAGATAAAGAGTGGGAGGTACACCCTAAACAAAAATGTCTGCACCCTGTATCCCTCGAGCTGGCGTTGGCAGAGAAAGGCGGTGTATAGTATGACCAAAAATCCTAAGAAGATGCTGCCAATATAACACCATGAAAGTGGAAGACCAAGCTTGAGTAAGATGTAATATAGCGGGAAGTAGCCAATAAAGATAGTGCCACTACCTACATTCATAGCCCAGTTCTTGCCCGTAGCTCCGATACCTGCGTTGAGTGTAGTAATAACACTTAAAACAAGTGTGGAGATTAGTCCTATAAAGGTAAGAGATGCAACTTCTGGAGGCGGTGTCTTGAGCCACACCCTTAGCACGAAGTCTATCTCAGCCATTAGGGGAACAATGAAAATAGCTAATACAAGAGTAATCAAGGAGCATAAGTTGTTCATCAAAGAAATCATCTCGGATAAACGTCCCTCGGCATAATACTTCACAATCTGCGGTCGTGATGCCTGTGAAATGGCTGAGGCGCAACCCGAAACAGCTGTTTGAACTTGAGAAACTACTGCTACAATACCATTGTAGGCTACTCCTAAAAATGTATTGACTACGAAAACTGGACCTTGCCCTGCTAAGACAAGAGCGAAAGCACCATATAGTTCCCAACCAGAAAATAGTAGCATTGATTTGACCAAGCTATTGTCTTTCTTAGGAACGAGGCGACATTCTGCAAAATGCGTTTTGGAATAAATAATATAGAATGCGGAGCAACAAAGAGATACGACCATCATTAGGAAGGCATAGCTGATCAGTTTGTCATGGTCGCCAGCAATATCTATTAGTAGGATAATAAGTAGTTTCGTGACCACTTGAAAAATCTCGATCGAGGCGTAGACACCCATTTTCTCGTGTGCAAAAACAGCCGAGGCGAATGGCATTTGCACGATGCTGAAAACAAATGCAATGGTAGAGAACTGAAACACCCAGTTGGCGGCTTCGAGGCGGTCGGGTGGTATATTCAATTGATAATTCAAAAACCACAGACCCACACTTTCTGAAAGGAGAAGAGCCAAGAGAGCCATACATCCTTGTATAAATAAAGCTGTTTCAAAAGTTCGGAGCGCTAAATCTGGATCTTTCTTTCCTAATGCGTAAGTCAGGAAGCGCGCCGCAGAACCTGCAGTGGTAGATATGATTGTTCCCATTGCGCTCATCACGCCTGCCACAAGGGTGTACAACCCGAAATCATCGACTCCAAGAACGAGCAGGATGACGCGAGAGGTATAGAGGGATACGACAAGAACAAACAACTGGCGAGGATACAAAATCATTGTATTCTTCGCTATTCGTTTATTATTCTCTGAAGCGTTAGAGGACATTGTTGAAAAAGATTTTCTTATAAGAGGAAAATACTTGAGAAGCGTTGCTCGCTAAATTTATCTGCTCAAGAAGTGGCAACGGCTATATGTGCAAAGAATTAGAGAACCTTAATTCTATCACCCCCTTGCCACCACAGAAATGCCGACATTCTCTCGGAAATGTTTTGGGGAGAGGCTGGTTTGGCGTTTGAAGTAGCGGGAGAAATAATACTCATCGGTGAAGTGCATTTCTGTGGCAATCTCTTTGATACTGCGCCGCGTGAGATGGAGCAAGCGTTTGGCTGTGAGAATCACCTGGTCCTGTATCAACTGCGTGGCAGTCTTGCCTACGGTCGCTTTGATACGGCGACTCAGGGCTTCGGGCGTATAGCCCAAACGCTCGGCATAGAAGGCAACACTCCGCTCCTGCTTGTGGTGTGTTGTAAGGAGATGCTTGAAGGCAGACAGAAAAGCGTCTTCCTGAGCCGCTTCCACTGCCAAATGTTCACTCTTGACCTTACTGCAAAGTGCCAAAATCAGCTGGAGATACGATTTCCTCACTGCCTCCGTGAACCGATTGTTGGCATCCGTCGCCTCGAGAATGCCCTCCGTAAGTTGTACCACGGTTGCAAACGTCTTTTCCTCCATAGCCACGTGGGGCGAGAGGTAGGCGTTGTTGAACAGCAAACCGTTGCAAGCCACTTCTTCCTTGTGCTGTTCGATACAATAATAGTCGCCGTGAAAATTCAGCAACCGCACCACATCGTCGTACTGTCCTTCGGCTTCAAATTCCAACTGCTGATAGGGCGAAAGGAAAAGAGCTGTGGCTGTTGTGGTGGCATAGTCCGTTCCGTCCACAACGTATCGTGTTGCCTTTGGTAGCAAGAAAATGCTGTAGAAAGGTTCATGATAGGGGTGCGACAAGGCTTGCAGGCGAATGTCGGAAACGGAAAGGAGTTGCGACATAGGCAGAAGTTTTGGCGTGAAACACAAGAAAAGTTGCAGTGAACCGATAAGCCGGGTTTTGTAAGTTTCCGAAGAAACCCGTCTGTCATCAATCTGGGTGCTGTGTCGCCACAGCACTCTATCGTTCTACCCTCCAACGGAGCCCGAAGGCATCGAGCGAGTCACTCTCAGCCGTTGGTATACGCGAACTTTCAGCTCCCGATGTGCACAGCCGATATGTCGCCACATCGCTGGTGAGCTCTTACCTCACCTTCTCACCCTTACTCTCTTGCGAGAGCGGTTCTTTTCTTCTACACGACTTAGCCCTCGCGGACTACTTCCCATTAAGAAGCGGGATGCTCTGCGCTGCCCGGACTTTCCTCATGCGCCACAAGGGGCACAGGCGACAGACTGGCTCACTGCAACCATATCGCAAAAGTACATATTTCTATCCGATTTTTGGGCTAATCCCTTGGAAAACCCTATTTTTGCAATGCAACAGAGGCGCACTTCAGCCTTGGAACGAGAAACTCCTAACGTTTTTACTTTATAAACATATACGATGAGATACTTATCTTCCCGACTATTTTCCCTGATAGCCCTTCTTGTTTGTGCCAGCCTTGTGCCACAGTCTGCTTGGGCTGACGGTGTTTGGGGTACCACCAATGTTCGTTATTCTTTTCAGCCCTCCACCCCTCTTTCGGACAGCAAGTCGTTGACCCTCACTGCATGGGCTGGCGAAACGGTCAATGCCCAACTCGTAGTGCGCAATGCCACTGCGCAGGAGACGCTCTATCGCACGGTGATGCTCCGCCTCAAAGGCAAGGGCAAACAGCAGATTGAACAACGGCAAATAGCCCTCGGCTTTGTCGATGAAGTGATTGCCGACACTTTTTCCCACTGTGGCAAACACGAGGTGGAGCGTTACGGCCGTTTCCTCCAAGCCGATCGCATCACTTCGCAGAGTGCCTTCGTCATTCCCCAAGGGCAGCAACGTGGTGTGTGGCTCAGCATCGCCGTTCCTCGCACGCAACTGCCAGGGCGTTACAAAGGGCAAGTTCTCGTTCTCCGCAATGAAAAAGTGGTGGAACGCCTCAACCTCACTCTCCATGTCCTCCCCCGCCTGCTCCCCGAACCCTCCAAGTGGCAATTTCACTTGGACTTTTGGCAAAATCCCTACGCCATTGCACGCTACCACAGGCTACAACTTTGGACTTATGCCCATTTCGAGGCGATGCGTCCCTATATGAAAATGTTGGCAAATAGCGGTCAAAAGGTTGTCACTGCCACACTGATCAATCGCCCTTGGGACGGACAAACTTACGATGCCTTCGGGTCGATGGTGCAATGGACAAAGCGCAAAGACGGTAGTTGGGACTATGATTTTTCTATCTTCGACCGCTGGGTGCACTTCATGGCTGAATGTGGCATCGACAAGGAGATCACGTGTTTCTCTATGATACCTTGGCGACTCTCCTTTGAATACTTCGATGAAGCCTCGCAATCGCTGCAGGAATGGAAGGGCGCACCGGGCGACAGCATCTACTCCGAGCGTTGGGGACACTTCCTTTCGGCTTTTGCCACTCACCTCAAGGCGAAAGGCTGGTTCGGCAAAACGACCATTGCCATGGACGAGCGACCAATGCCTGCGATGCGTCATGCCATTGCACTCATTCACAAAGCAGCACCTGGGCTGAAAATTTCGATGGCAGGTTACTACCATCCCGAAATTGAAGCCGATATTTTCGATTATTGTATCGACGAACAAAGTCCTGAGCAACCCTCCAAGGCTGTTTTGGAACGCCGCAAGCAAGAGGGCAAGATCACGACTTACTACACCTGTTGTTCCTCTCGCCTCCCCAACACCTTTACGTTCTCGCCCCCTGCCGATGCCACGGCTATCCCTTGGTATGCTTTGCAGAAGGGAATGGAGGGTTATTTGCGCTGGGCGTATAATTCTTGGCCAATTAATCCTGAGCGCGATTCGCGCTTCACGGCTTGGTCGTCGGGCGACACCTATATTGTCTATCCCAAAGCCACGCCCTCCATTCGTTGGGCAAAGTTGGTCGAGGGTATTCAGCAGGTTGAAAAATACCGTTTATTGCTCTCCGAAGCCCAGCGCCTTGGAAAAACCGAGCGCATCACAGCCCTCGAAAACCTCCTCAAGCGCATCGACATCTTCCACCCCGAGACCACAGCCGAAGTGCAAGCCGAGCTGAACCGCCTCTCTGCGGAGTAAAGAGAAACTGTGACGAGCGCAGAATGTTGGAGTTCCTGCGTGTGCGGCAAGATTAAATTTTTCGGAGCGCAGCACACTTCGCTCTCAGGCATAGGCAATGTTCTTTCGCCTTGATAAATATTTTTGTGACGATGTAGGGACGCTCAGACCGAGCGTCCCTACATCGCTTCAGGTCATTGTTCAAACCAGAGCAAGCCCTAAAAGTTTATAAATCTTTAACTTTCGGTTTTTCCTCCTGCGGTGCAAAATGAACGAAGTGGAGGACTTGAAAAACGAAGTCTTCTTCTTGTTTCTTCATCTTGCGCCTGCAGTTTTTCCGTCAGGCGGGGGAAGAAAACCCTCCAAGAAGCCAAAATAAGGGCTGAACGAACCTCTTTGCTCGTTCAGCCCTTTTGCTTACTGCAAAGATAATACATTTCGAGGCAGAATGCAAATCGAGTGTTGCAAAACCTAAAAGAAAGCAAGGCAAAAAAGGCTGGATAATGCCATTCAAACAGGGGGAGTATTCTCTGAGAACCAGGGTGTAACTTTCTTAGGTTCGTGTTCTAAAACTTCTTTTCTTTATTTTGTAAACTACACTTCGCAAAGAAAAAATATATCGGCAAGCATTTTTGCTGAAATTATTTGTTCGTTTTCAATAGACCTTTTCTGCGCCACAGCATAGCTCAAGCATTGCGTCGCTTGGCTCTGCTCGTTTAGCTAAACAGAAAGGTTTCTGCTAAGCGATGCGCTTAGCAATGTGCATTGACTGTGACACCGTTTCTTTCTATAGTCGCCTATTTTCGCATCACTGTATCACGTTTTATTATCTCCCCTTTCGCAGAATAG
>JBHAFO010000213.1:0-8382 GCA_041856145.1 Alloprevotella sp. | reverse complement strand
GCATCCATGCGGGCGACGCATAAGTTTCTGACAGAGTCAGATGTTGAGCGATTTGTGCCCTATTTTGTGAGGGTATCAAGGCGGTTGATTTGTGCGTGTGCTATGAGGAGGAGAAGTGGTAGCGTTTCTGAGAATGATGGACGGTAAGATTGAAATGCTGCTCGTTGCTCCAGGGTATTTCCGCAAGGGGATTGGGCAAAATTTGGCACGCCAAGGCATTGAGCAGCAAGGCATTCGTCATATCGATATGAACGCACAAAATCCCGACACCCGCAACGCCCATGAGCGTTAAGGTTTCCAAGTTTTTGACCGCACCGATTTGGGCGAACAAGGCAATCCCTTTCCCATTCTGAGATTGCAGTTGGGAAAATGCAACCAGGGACTACGAATTTCTCTTTCTTAAAGACGGATGACGACTTTAATACTTTATTACAACTGCCCTTGCATTTCGGGCTTTGAAGTGTTATCTTTGTAGTAGACACAAAGGGAAGATGGTTCATCACGACCATCTTCCCTTTCTTTTTGCCCTCATACAGTGCCTCCCAAAGGCGCAACTCGCATTTTCTTCCTCCGCCTCCCGAAATTTCTTGAAGGCTTGGCGGATTTTTTCCAAACTTTCGCGGATTTCCAGCAGGCGCAGAGAGGACATTTTTGTAACCTTTACGTGTTAATCTTGGTTTAAGAAGCATAAAACAGCGTTGCAGGGACACTCCGACCGAACGCCTCCTGCTACGCTGGCAACAACGTCTGCACCTGCAAGACTTCCTCAAAATATTACCTTGCGAATACTCTTACTTTTTAATGCCGCTTTTTGAGATTGGTAAACGGACTGAAAGTTAGTGGGAAAAGGGTGTGCGCTTTCTTCGTGCAGGGCGAAGTTTATCATTGCCGTGGACGCTCAAACCAAATGTCCTTACATCACTGACGAAAAGTGATGCAGTTGCAAAACCGAGAGTTTTGCAACTGCGTTTAATGCGACAAAGCATCTCAGCCTTTGTTGTGGAAGAAATGTGCAGGGTGCGCATCTCACAAATTATTCGTAAATTTACATCGCAAAAGGCATCTTTTAATGCGGAAACGCTGGGAATGCCTACAAATGAGCGGACAGATGAATTACCAACTTCGACATACTTCTCCAAATCCTGAACAAGTGGCTGTTGCTTCTCAGCTTGCAAAACAGCTGGGCATACACCCTATGCTTGGGAAACTACTTGTCGATCGCGGTATCACGACGGAAGAAGAGGCGCGGAGCTTTTTCCGACCACAGCTCACGCAACTTCACGATCCTTTCCTTATGAATGATATGGACGTGGCAGTGGAGCGGCTCAACAGGGCTATGGGACAGAAAGAACGCATCCTCGTCTACGGCGATTACGATGTAGATGGTGTCACTTCTGTAGCACTGGTCTATAAATTCCTCCAGCAGTTCTATTCCAACATCGACTACTACATTCCCGACCGCTATGAGGAGGGCTATGGCGTATCGTATAAGGGAATCGATTTTGCAGCCGCAGAGGGAGTGGGCTTGATCATCGTGCTCGATTGTGGAATCAAGGCAGTTGATGAAATTGCCTACGCCAAATCGAAAGGCATCGACTTCATCATCTGCGACCATCATGTGCCTGACGAAATTTTGCCAGACGCAGTGGCTATTCTCAACCCCAAACGTCCAGACAATCGCTACCCGTACACAGAACTCAGCGGTTGCGGTGTGGGATTCAAGTTCATGCAGGCTTTTGTGCAAAACAATGGAATGGAGTTCAAATCTGTCAGTGCTTTGCTCGACCTTTGCACTGTGAGCATTGCGGCAGACATCGTGCCAGTGACGGGCGAGAACCGCATCTTGGCATATCACGGTCTGCGCTGCTTGAACAATAGTCCCTCGGTAGGTTTACGCGCCATCGCCGCCGTTTGTGGCATTGCGGAGAGGGAGGTGACGATGAGCGATATTATTTTCAAGATCGGACCTCGCATCAACGCCTCAGGGCGCATTCAGAGCGGACGAGAAGCGGTGACGCTCCTTGTGGAAAAGGACTATGCAACAGCCCTTGAGCTTGCCAATCAGATTGATGCCTACAACGAGCAACGCCGAGACTTGGACAGACAAATGACGGAGGAGGCGTCGGAATATGTGCGGAACTTGAGCAATTTAGACGCCCGCCGCTCGGTCGTGATCTACAATGCGGAGTGGCACAAAGGCGTGATAGGAATCGTGGCATCGAGGTTGGCAGAGCAGTATTACCGTCCTGCAGTGGTGCTGACGCAGAGCGATGGTTTTGCCACTGGTTCGGCACGTTCGGTGACGGGCTTCGATGTGTACCGGGCAGTGCAGAGTTGTGCCGACTTGCTTGAAAATTTCGGCGGCCATACTTATGCGGCTGGAATGACGATGAAGGTAGACAATGTACCAGCCTTCAGAGAACGCTTTGAAACCTTCGTGGAGGAACATATCTTGGACGAACAAACCCTACCCGTACTCAACATTGACGGGTATTTGGACTTCCGCGATCTCTCGTTCAAGTTTTACCAAGAACTTCGGCGCTTTGCACCCTTTGGACCAGGCAATGAAAAACCTGTATTCTGCACCCGCAAAGTCTACGACTATGGCACGAGCAAGGTGGTGGGACGTGGACAAGGTCATATCCGCTTGGAGTTGGTCGATGGTAAGAGCAACAAAGTTATCAATGGCATTGCCTTCGGTCAGGGAGGTAAGTCGCCCTACATCAAAACCCGCCGTGCTTTCGGCATCTGCTACACGGTGGAAGAGAATACGCACAAGCGGGGCGAAGTACAGCTCCACATTGTGGACATCCGCCCTCTGGAATAAAAAGGTATATATACTTAATACATCAAGTTATGAAAAAGATTTTCCTTTCCCTCATCTTCGCTATGGTAGCGGCAGTGAGCGTACAGGCACAGAGCCTCAAATTCGGTTTGGAGGCTGGTTTGAACATGAGCAAGTTGCAGACAAGTGATGCCTTGGCGAACTTGTCTTCCAGCAACCATGCTGGCTGGTACTTCGGCCCTAAGGTAAAATTTAGCACAATCGTCGGTCTCGGCGTAGATGCAGCCCTACTCTATTCGCAAAAGCGCTTGGACTTCAACGACAAGAGCAGCAAGACATTCCGTAGCATAGAGATTCCCGTAAATCTCCGCTACAACATCGGACTCGCCTCCTTAGCTTCCATTTACTTGGCTACGGGTCCTCAGTTTGGTTTCAACGTAGGCAATAAATCCTGGGACTTGGATGTGAACAGCGTGACGCAGAACTTCCAAAAAGAGAATATGAGCACGAGTTGGAACATCGGCGCAGGTGTCACTTTGGTGAAGCACTTGGAAATCGGCTTGCTCTATAACATTGCCATTTCCAAGTATTACAAAGCGGCTGGCTCGGACGATTATAACTTCAAGTCCAACTCATTCCAGCTCCAAGCTACCTACTATTTCTAACACGCCTTACGGAAGCCCATTCACCAATGCACCTGCATTTGCCAAAAGGACTGTCCGATAACACAAACAGCGCAAGTCGTCTTTTCAGAAAGAGGAACTTGCGCTGTTTTCATCTCTCGTTCGCAACACGAGTCACGGGAAAATAGCTTCTCGAGGCGCATAGAAATCTGATAAACCGACCGCTGTTTTTGCAAAATAGGCTTGGCAATATCAATAAAACCTACTATATTTGTGCTGTTATTAGTTGAACGCAAACTAAATTATATATGGAACAAGAAGAAAAGACCTACGTGATTGGCCTTGATATGGGTGGTACAAATTCTGTATTTGGTATCGTCGATCAGCGTGGCACGATCAAAGCACAAACTGCTATTAAAACAACGGGCTACCCCGACTTCGCGGACTATGTGAAAGCCTCCGTGGAAGCCCTCCAACCTATCATCGAAGCCGTAGGAGGCATCGATAATATTAAAGGAATGGGCATCGGTGCGCCAAATGGCAACTTCTATACTGGCAACATCGAACATGCTGCAAACTTGATATGGAAGGGCATCGTTCCCATAGGCAAGATGTTTGAAGACGCATTGGGCATTCCCGTTCGTGTGACCAACGACGCCAACGCTGCAGCCCTTGGAGAAATGACTTATGGCGTGGCACGTGGTATGAAGAACTTCATCATGATTACTCTCGGCACGGGCGTGGGAAGCGGTATTGTAGTTGATGGCAACGTAGTGTACGGCTCTGATGGTTTTGCGGGCGAACTTGGTCACGCTATCGTAGACCGCACAGGCGAGGCGCGCCTTTGTGGCTGTGAGCGTCACGGCTGTTTGGAAACTTACTGCTCGGCAACTGGTGTGGCGCGCACGGCACGTGAAATTTTGAGCAAGCATGCCGACGAGCCAAGTCTGCTCCGAGACATGAACATCGATGACATCACGTCTTACGATGTATTCCTCGCAGCTGAAAAAGGTGATAAGTTGGCACTCGAAATCTTCGAGTTCACAGGTCGTTTGTTGGGTGAAGCTTGTGCTAACTTCGCTCTCTTTTCAAGCCCAGAGGCTTTCGTGTTCTTCGGTGGCTTGACAAAGGCTGGCGAATATATCATGAAGCCAATCCGTGAGGCGTATGACAAGAACATTCTGAACATCTACAAGGGACAAGCCAAGCTACTCTGCAGTTCGCTCAACGGCAGCGAAGCCGCTGTCCTCGGTGCCAGCGCTTTGGGTTGGTCGTAAAAAATAGACAAGTTAGGAATATATACAAACACCAGTGGTAGGAATCGAAATTCCTACCACTGGTGTTTGTATGCCCATCTATTTTAGTTGAGCAAAGTCTTATGCAAAAAGTAATACGCCCTTAGTAAACGAAGTTTCAAGAGCGTCAGTCGAAGAATATCCGCCTTAGTCAGTGCCACTTCTCTTATACGTTTAAATATCAAGTCTACATACAGCGGATGTTTGAGGATAGGTTCAAAGTTACGGCAGAAGTCTGAAAAACTAACGCTATGAGCAGCCTCTTTCATGAGAGAGCGTAGGGAGATCCACATGATAGAAGCCTGCTGTAAGCGGAGGTCGCCTGCTATATCAAGAGCATACATACGCTCCCAAGTCTGTAATATCCTTGTAAGGGTACGATCTATATGTGTTGTTTTGGTAGCCTGCCCTTCTCTATTGAGAAGATAATAGTAAATAGGATCTTCGATAATATGCAGACGATTGATATGTCTGATAGCATAAAGATTAGCTACCATGTCTTCGCCATATGTCAAGCCTGTCGTTTGTTTAAGGGCTTCTGTTGCTAACGCCCGACGCAACAACTTTGACCAAGGATATAGCTGAACGGCTGTATAGAGAAAGTTCTTACTAAAGAGAAGTCGGCTTTTGTAGAACTCTCGCAACGCCTCTCCTTCATACACGCCCATTTCGGTGCGATAGACAGTACTCATACTCGAAGGATTGTTGGCATCTACTTCGTAATATTGTGCAATCACAAAATCGGCATCTACCGCCTGCTGTGCTTCGATGAGGGTGCGTAGATAATCGGGGCTTACATAGTCGTCAGGATCAATAAAGGTGATCCATTCGTTTTCTCCTGCCTTTGCTCCCGTAAGTCGTGCCTGCACTACGCCTTGATTCGTTTGCGAAATCACCACAAACCGATTGTCCTTTTCTGCAAAGGCTTGGCAAAGCGCCAACGAATTGTCCGTGCTACCATCATCTACTAAGATAACTCGAAAATGAGGGTGCGACTGTTGCGCTATAGAGGTAAGACATTTATTGAGATAGGGCGCTACGTTATAGACTGGTAGCACAATGTCTATACAGATGTTGGAAGTTGTCATATCAGAAGACCTTACTAAATACTAATACCATGCTCATGTTTCACCTCGTCCATAACAAAGGCGCTTTGGATAGAGCCAAGGCTGTCGATCGTGCCGAGTGTGTTGATGATGAACTCTTGGTAAGCCTTCATGTCGGGCGCATGAATTTTGAGGAGGTAGTCAAATTCGCCAGAGACGTTATAACATTCCGTCACTTGAGGCACTTGCTGTATCATCTGCACGAAGTCCTTGGCAATGTCGCGGTTCATCTGTTTGAGCTTGACGCTACAGAAAACGACGAAGCCCCTATTGAGCTTTTCAGCATCAAGAATTGCCACGTATCTTTGGATATACCCTTCGCGTTCCAATCGCTTGATGCGCTCAAACACGGGAGTGGTCGAAAGATTTACACGGGGCGCAATCTCTTTTGCCGAAAGGCGTCCCTCGGCTTGAACGATGCGGAGAATCGCAATGTCTGTATTGTCTAAAACGTGAGCCATATCGTATATATATGAAATAAAGTGGCGGTTCGTCGCTCTTGGACAGCTTAAAATTCCAGCTTGTACCCTCCTCAAGACGACCATCTCAGAGCAAGGTGCGTGGGGCAATGCTCAAAGTCATTCTGCCAATAGCCAGAAAACGCCCCAAATCTGCTTGGAAATTCTGCTACACACTGCAAAAATAGAATTATATTCTGAACTATCAAAATTTCTTGGTGCATCAAAACCAAGCTCCTACCTTTGCATCAGAAACAATAAGCATTAAAAATATACGACTATGGCAGAAAAGAAACTCCGCTTCGAAACTCTCCAGCTCCACGCAGGTCAGGAGCAACCCGATTCAGCAACAGGCGCTCGCGCTGTACCCATCTATCAAACTGCCGCCTATGTATTCAACGATTCACAGCATGCGGCTGATCGTTTTGGTCTCCGCGATGCAGGTAACATCTATGGTCGCTTGACCAATAGCACGCAAGGCGCATTCGAAGAGCGCGTAGCCGCCCTCGAAGGAGGAACAGCCGCTTTGGCAGTTGCCTCAGGCGCAGCCGCTGTCACTTATGCTCTCCAAAATGTAGCGCATGCGGGTGATCACATCGTAGCAGCCGACAATCTTTACGGTGGCTCCTATAATCTCATTGAACACACGCTCTCTACGCAAGGCATTTCTGCAACGTTTGTAAATCCGCACGACTTTGCAGCCGTAGAAGCCGCTATCCAACCCAACACAAAAGCCCTTTTTGTTGAAACCTTCGGTAACCCCAATGCCGATGTGACCAATATCGACCGTTTGGCAGAGATTGCTCACGCCCATGGTGTCATTCTCATTGTGGACAACACCTTTGCCACTCCATTCCTCTTCCGTCCCTTGGAGCATGGCGCAGACGTGGTGGTACATTCTGCAACGAAGTTCATCGGCGGTCATGGCACAAGTCTTGGCGGTGTGATCGTAGAGGGTGGTACATTCGACTGGAAGGCAAATGCCGATCGCTACCCCTCTTTGGCAAAAGCCGATCCCTCTTATCACGGTGCAGTCTTCGCCGACGTGGCAGGTCCTGCGGCATTTGTGACACGTATCCGCGCTGTCATTCTCCGCGACACGGGTGCAAGCATTTCGCCCTTCAATGCTTTCATTCTCCTCCAAGGCTTGGAAACTTTGAGTCTTCGTGTTGAACGTCACGTAGAGAACGCACTCCGTGTGGTTGAGTTCCTTGAGAAGCATCCAAAGGTAAAGCAGGTAAATCACCCATCTCTGCCTACTCATCCTTCAAATGCCTTGTACAAGGAATACTTCCCCAATGGTGCAGGTAGCATTTTCACCTTCGATATTGTTGGCGGACGCGAGGAGGCTTGGCGTTTCATCGACAATTTGAAAATCTTCTCTCTTCTTGCCAACGTGGCAGACGTGAAGAGTCTTGTTATCCACCCAGCTACAACGACGCACTCGCAGATGTCGGCTGAAGAGTTGGCATGGTGGAACATCTACGAAAGCACCGTGCGCCTCTCCATCGGTACGGAGCATATCGACGACCTCCTCGAAGACATCAGCCGTGCTTTGGACGCAGTATAAAGAGCCACTCTCTGCGAATTATTAAGTGAATGATTAGATCAATTCCCCTGCTATTTCTACGAAAATGGTAGGGGATTGATTTTGCCCCTACGCTCAATGTACGTCTTTTAGGTTTTGCAACAACTGCCCTTGCATTTCGTTCGCAGAAGTGTTATCTTTGCAGTAGCCCAAAGGGAAGATGATTCGTCACGACCATCTTCCCTTTCTTTTTGCCCCTCAAACAACGCCTCTCAAAGGCGCAAGGCGGATTTTATTCCTCCGCCTCCCGAAATTTCTTGAAGGCTTCCAGAAAATTCTCCAAGCATTCAAGGATTTTTTCCAAGCCTTCAAGGAATGACAAGAAGCAGTGACTGAAAAAATAGCATTTGCCCTACGTTATTCTTTGTGCAAGGAACATAAAAATAGCTAACCATAAAATTCTTTAAAAGTGGCGTCCCCATTTCGCTCCATTGCCTGTGTAGGAATCAAACAAGGGCGAAATGGTCTTGAATATAACTATCTCTCCCTCAGGCAAAGCTCCTAACATCTACAAGAATTATAGAATT
>JBHAFO010000212.1:0-3459 GCA_041856145.1 Alloprevotella sp. | reverse complement strand
GCAGGCTTGAAGAGTGGCTGGATGGCAATGGTAGCCAAAGCTGAGGTCGAAGCCTGCATCTAAAAGTTGCTGGGCTTGGGCTGGCTTGCCACGGAAGCCGTGCACAATCCATCGCTGACTCGGGCGCAGGCGACGGCGCAGAGCAAGGAGATGGTGCGTGGCGCGCACGTTGTGGATCACCATTGGCTTTTCCACCCGCTCGGCAAGCAAGGCGTGTTGCTCAAAAAGGGGGAACTGCACTTCCATATTGCCACGCAGGGCATCTAATCCCGTTTCGCCAATCATTACCACCGAAGAGGCTGTTGCCCTTTCTGTCACAGCTTCCCACAATGGAGAAAGTGCTTCCAAGCAGTGATGCTCCGTTTCCCAAGGGTGAATGCCCACGGCGTAACCGATGCCCGCTCGCAGAGGAAGCGGGGCTTGCCCAAGCAGGAGGCGGGCAGGCAGGCTGATGATGGCAGGCGGAGGCGCATCGAGGTGGTGGGTGTGAAAATCGAGCATGGCCAAAGACGAAGTTTCGGGCGTTGTCCTTTGAGCGGGACGAAGGAATGGGCTTACGGCACAGGGTCGTAGCCGTGTCCGCCCCACGGATGACAACTGAGGATGCGTCGCAGGGCGAGGTAGCTCCCACGAAAAATGCCGTGCTTGCGGAGGGCTTCAATCGCGAACTGCGAGCAGGTAGGCGTGTAACGGCACGAAGGCGGCGTGAGAGGCGATATGAATTTTTGGTAGAAGCGGATGGGCAAAATCAAAAGGGCAACAACAAGGCGTTGTAACCTATAGAGTAGGGGCTTCATGTGTGGCATCTGATGAGGCGTGAGGGGCTTTGCGCAGGATTTCTTCGGCTGTGCGTTGCAAGAGATTGACCACTTTTTTCGTGACCTCTGCCGAGGGCGTAGGCTTGTTGCTTTGCCAGAGAAAGCCGATGTTTAGGCTTTTTCCCTCGGGGAGGGTGTTGAGGAGGAGGTGCTTGTTCAGGCGATAGGCTTCCCGCAACTGGCGTTTCGCACGGTTGCGATCCACGGCATGACGGAGGCGACGCTTGGGCACAGCGAGCAGGACACGCACCGCAGGCTGGCGTCCCTGCTCTGCCGTCCGATAAATCAAGCGGAGCGGAAAGGCAGAGAGTGAGCGTGTGCCAGGCGAGAACAGGTTTTCTATGTCCTTACGCAAACAAAGATGTTCAGCCTTGGGAAATCCAAATTGTTTCATACTTTTCAAGCTGTGTGGGCGTGGTGGTTATCGGCTGTGCACTCGGAGGCGCAATGGGCATCGGGACATTGACAGTCGGGGGTCTCTATCTCGAGTGTGGTGTGGGCTATGCCTTTCTCCTTGAGTAGGTGTTTAATGCCCGCCTTGACCGTGGCGTGGTCTTGAATGTTGCCTATCACGAGATGTGCAGTCAGTGCCACTTCCGTGGTGGATAACGCCCAAATATGCAGATGGTGCACCGCCTGTACCCGCTCATCGCTTTCGATGGTTTTAATGACCTCCTTTCGGTCAATATGATTCGGCACGCCATCGAGCGTCAGGCGCAGGGATTGTGACAGCAAGTGCCAAGTGGACACCAAGATGACGAGAGCAATGATCAGACTGATAATAGGGTCGATGACGTTCCAGCCCGTCTTGGAAATCACAATACCGCTTGCAAAAACACCGATACTCACCAACGTGTCCGCCGCCATGTGTAGATAATCACCCCGAACGTTGAGGTCGTCCTGACTTTGACGCAGGAGCAACCAAGCCGTAAGCCCATTGACAACGATGCCTATGCCTGCCGTTACGGAAACTGCCGTACCATCGATTGGCGCTGGGCTACTGAACTTGTGAATACTCTCTATGACAATGCCTCCAACAGCCACAAGCAGGAGTACGGCATTGAGCAGAGAAATCAAAATGGTGCTTTTCTTATAACCATAGGTGTAACGCTCCGTGGCTTTGACCTTGGCGAGCGACAAGGCAATCAACGCCAACACCAAACTGAAGACGTCGCTGAGATTATGCCCTGCATCGGAGAGCAAACCCAGCGAACCCGTGAGGAATCCGACGCCAGCCTCCACGCCCACGAACAAGAGGTTCAAGGCGATGCAGAAGAGGAAAACGAGGGAGAGGTTCTTGGGCGTATGGGCGTGAGAGTGATGGTGAGAATGTCCTGACATAGGGAGATTTTTGATAAATAAAGTCTGCCAAATTGCAGTGCCTGCGTGACGCAATGGCTTGTCGCCTTGGTGGCAAAACACGCATAGGCTGATGCCTCGTCATTGGGCGAACTGACAGAAGGAGCATTGAAGTTAGCAGAAGAGGCATTGGAACTATCGCCTCAATGCCTGTTGCTTGTTGCCACAAATGCCTGTGCAAGTTACGAAAATGCGATAAACCGCAGGCTTCGCGCCTGATGTTTTTGCAAAGATAGGGTTTTGTTCGCACAGCGAGGACGTTTGGCTGGGCGATCGCTCAGCCCTTGTTTTGTCCAAGCCTCATCGGAACTCACCCCAGCTTTGTAACGACTTCCTCAATCACACGTGGGAAATGCGCTTGCTCCAATTCGTGCACCTTGGCAGCAATATCGTCGGGCGTGTCGCTGGGCGTGAGGGGTGTACTGGCTTGGAAAATGATTTCGCCACCATCGCAAATGGGCGTAACGTGGTGAATCGTAATTCCTGTCTCCGCCTCGCCTGCCGCCTTCACGGCTTCGTGTACAAAATGCCCATACATCCCCTTTCCGCCATACTTGGGCAAAAGTGCAGGATGGATATTGATTATGCGCCCTTCAAAGGCTGTGCTGAGATACTCGGGTATCATCAAGAGGAAGCCTGCCAATACGATAAAATCAACATTGTGGCTCTCCAAAATGGGCATCATTGCCGCTGCGTCCCGCAAGGTTGCTCCGCTGACCACTGCCGTGGGCACTCCCAAACGCTCGGCACGCACAAGGGCATAGGCATCGGCTTTGTTGCTCACCACGAGGGCGGGACGGATGGACGAATGGTTGGCAAAGTGGCGAATGATGTTCTCGCAGTTGGTGCCACTGCCCGACACGAAAATTGCAATGTTGGTCATAGGTTGATATGTTGTATCTATAATGTATTTATCCTCTTTGAGCGAAAGACGAACCGCTTTAGATAGGCGTCCGAACGTTCGGCGTTTCGCTCCAATGAGGCTTATTATAATTGGAGGGAGGTTTGCTGTTATCGCGGAGACTCAGACCGAACGTCCCTACATCGCTCCTCTATCTTCGACAAGGGCTGGGCGAATTAAGATCTTGCACTGGACATCTCACGAATGGCATAGGGGAACCTCGCGAGTGGCACTGAAAAATTGCACAAGTGGCACAGGATTTTTTCTTTGCGCCAACATTTTTCGTTTCTCTGCGCACGGAACCAAAAATCCCTCCGCAAAGTTAGGAAAATTGTAGGCACTTCCGAAACTTTAGACGGCTTTGTCACACGCCCTTGTTCG
>JBHAFO010000211.1:0-5817 GCA_041856145.1 Alloprevotella sp. | reverse complement strand
ATTTTTTCAATTCCAGATACATAAAAAAGCGAGTTTTGAAAGCTCAAAACTTTCAAAACTCGCTGTCCTCTTTGTCGGGGTAGCGGGATTCGAACCCACGACCCCCTGCTCCCAAAGCAGGTGCGCTAACCGGACTGCGCTACACCCCGAGGCGATTTCTGAGTGCAAAAGTAGTACTTTATTTTGAAACCACCAAGAGTGAAGTCATTTTTTGCTGAAAAAATATCAGATGTGTTCTTCGGACGCAATTGTAGGCTTGGATTTTAGGGAAATCAGCAAGGTGTAGTAATTATTATGTACGGTGTGTTTACTTTGCATTGCTGACTGTTTGTATGGTGGGCGTGGAATTTTACTTAGAGGGCATAAACCCACCTGCACAGAGAGGATGCGATTTTTCCAAACCGCTGGATGCGCCAGGATAATGCTCAAAACCGATTGTTCGCTTGAATTCCAAACAGGAAGAAGCCCCAATGCGCCAGTATGACGAGTCTTGCTGTCACCCTCACCAGCCCTCCGCATTTTTGAATTTTATACCAAGATTAACACGCGGAGGCTTGCTGTGAAATCGTCCTACGCTGACAGAAAAAACACGAAGGCTTGGAAAAATTTTGGGAGGCGCAGGGCGTTTTTTCAAGTTGCGCCACTTGAGGTCCCTCTTTCAGAGCAAAAATAAGGGAAGATGACGGCTGTACTGTCATCTTCCCTTGGAGTTACTACAAAGATAATACATCTGAAAGCCAAATGCAAGGGCGAGTGTTGTGAAGTCCTAAAGACGGATGCTTTCTTTAAGAATTAGTTTTTGGCAGAGCTTTTCTCGTTACGTCTTAAAGACGGTTAGCTTTCTCGCAGGTTTTGCTCGTTGGTGCAACAAGAGAGGAAACGACTGCTACAAGTGTGCAAAAACTTTTGTGATAGGGAGTTGTTGAATGGAGAGCGGGCAGAGGAATGTTAAGTATTTCTTGGGGCAAAGGGCGGAATGCGGATAGAAAATCTTACCTTTGCAAGATAATATATAAAACAAAGACCAAGCATTAACAGAATGAATATCGAACTCACCCTCGCCACGGCTGTGGCAGAAGCGTTGCAAACGCTTTATAGTCTTGAGGTTGCTCCACAGGAAGTTGTGTTGCAGAAAACAAAGCGCGAATTTGAGGGGCATTTGACCCTCGTAGTCTTCCCGTATCTCCGTGCATCTCGTCTCTCACCAGAGGCTACGGCACAGCAGATTGGCGAACGCTTGGCTGAACGACGCGACTTGGTGAGCGGTTTCAATGTGGTAAAGGGATTTTTGAATTTGACCATCGCACCTTCGGCTTGGATAGCTCTGCTGAACACGATTGCCGAGGATAAGGAATTTGGCGTGAAGACGGCAACGGAGAGTTCGCCTCTTGTGATGATCGAGTATTCCTCGCCAAATACGAACAAACCGCTCCACCTCGGTCATGTGCGCAACAATCTTTTGGGTTGGGCAGTGGCACAAATTGCGGCAGCCAATGGCAATCGTGTCGTGAAGACTAACATTGTCAATGATCGTGGTATCCACATTTGTAAGTCAATGCTTGCTTGGCAAAAGTTTGGCAATGGCGAAACGCCCGAGAGTTCTGGCAAAAAGGGCGATCACCTCATTGGCGATTACTACGTGGCTTTCGACAAGGCATACCGTGCCGAGTTGAAGGATTTGCAGGCGCAATTTGTGGCAGAAGGCTTGAGTGAAGAGGCTGCTAAGGAGCGTGCCGAGGCAGAATCGCCCTTGATGCAAGAAGCCCGTGAGATGCTCCGTAAATGGGAACAAGGCGATGCAGAAGTGCGCCAACTGTGGCAGACGATGAACCAATGGGTGTATGCCGGTTTCGATGAAACCTATAAAAAGATGGGCGTCGGCTTCGATAAGATTTACTACGAGAGTGACACCTATCTCGTGGGGCGTGAGTTCGTGCTCGAGGGTCTGAAGAAGGGACTTTTTGAGCGTCACGAAGATGGTAGCGTATGGGCAGACTTCACCGCCGAAGGTCTCGACCAAAAACTCCTCCTGCGTTCTGATGGTACAAGTGTTTATATGACGCAAGACATCGGTACGGCAAAGTTGCGCTACGACGACTACAACATTGACAAGATGGTCTATGTTGTGGGCAATGAGCAGAACTACCATTTCCAAGTGTTGGCACTCTTGCTCGATCGCTTGGGATTTGAATGGGGAAAGAACCTGATGCACTTCTCTTATGGCATGGTTGAATTGCCCAATGGTAAGATGAAGAGCCGTGAAGGAACGGTGGTCGATGCCGACGATCTGATGGAAGAAATGATTGCTCAAGCCCGTGCTGTGATGGACGAGGCTGGAAAAACTGCCGATATGAGCGAGGCTGAAAAGCAGGAAGTGGCACGCGTTGTAGGTTTGGGCGCATTAAAGTATTTCCTCCTCAAGGTGGATGCGCGCAAGAATATGCAGTTCAATCCCGAAGAAAGCGTCGATTTCAACGGTAACACAGGACCTTTCATTCAATACACCTATGCCCGTATTCAGAGCATCCTCCGCAAGGCTGGCGAAGCAGGCATCGCCTTGCCCGAAACCTTGCCTACAGACATTGAGATCAGTGCTAAAGAGGAGGCTTTGGTGCAGCGCTTGAGCGAATTTGCAACCGTCGTGGCACAAGCTGGTGTGGATTATAGTCCGAGCATCATTGCCAACTATTGCTACGAGCTGGTGAAAGAATACAACCAGTTCTATCACGATTTCAGCATCTTGCGCGAGGAGGATATCCGCAAGCAACAGTTCCGTCTTGTGCTCTCGCAGAATGTGGCTAAGATCGTACGTACGGGAATGAACTTGCTCGGCATCGAGATGCCCGAGCGTATGTAATATGAGTCAGAAAGACCGCAAATTCTATGTCGTATGGTCGGGGCAAGAGCCTGGAATATACGATAATTGGGACGACTGCCGTCGGCAGGTGCAGGGACAAAAGGGGGCGCAATACAAATCTTTCCCCGACCGTGCATCTGCCGAGGAGGCTTTCCGTTCCTCTCCCTTGCGGTACATCGCACAGCGAACGGGCAATGCGTCTACTCGTAGCACTGCAACTAAGAAAAACACCGCCTCCTCTCGCCTTGAAAACCCGCCAACCAATCGCACAGATACCGTGTTGCCACTTCCCTTAGAAGTGGTCGCAGACGCTTGGGCGGTGGATGCGGCTTGTTCGGGCAATCCAGGAAAAATGGAATACCGAGGGGTCGATCTCCGAACGGGGCAACAGCTTTTTCACCAAGGACCAATGTGGGGGACGAACAATATCGGAGAATTTCTTGCCATTGTTCACGCTCTTGCGCTTATTGATCAAAAGGGCGGTCCTAAGGTGGTTTATACCGACAGTCGTAATGCCCTGCTTTGGATTCGTAAGAAGAAATGCGCCACGAAGCTCCCCAAGACTCCCAAGTCAGCCCCTGTGCACGACCTGATTGAGCGTGCAGAAAAATGGTTGACAGAGCATCCTTCGGCTGTGAAGTTAGTAAAATGGGAAACCGACCGCTGGGGCGAAATTCCAGCTGACTTCGGCAGAAAATAAAGAGATCTCAGTACAGAAATCTCCTTGTCAAAGATAATCGTCTTACAGATGAAAGATTTTATTCAACTACTCCGCACTTATGCGTCGCCTTATAAAAAATATCTTGTAGGCTCGCTCTTCTTCAACCTCCTCTCGGCGGTGCTTAATGTCTTCTCTTTCATGAGCATCATTCCCATGTTGCAACTCCTCTTCGGCATCACGAAGGTGCAGTATGCGTTCATGCCTTGGGAAAGTAGCGACCTGAAAGAAGCCATCATCAATAACTTGTATTTTTATACACAGGAACTTATGGCGCAATATGGCGCTAACGCAACGCTCTTGATCATAGGGGCGTTCCTCGTGGTATCGACCTTACTCAAAACAACTTCCTATTTTGCCGCCGCTGCAGTCATAGTACCGATGCGCACGGGTATTGTGCGAGACATCCGCAAGGCGGTGTATCACAAAATTCTGCGTCTCCCCCTTTCCTTTTTCAACGATGAACGCAAGGGAGATATTATTGCCCGCATGAGTGGCGACGTCAATGAGATTGAAAACTCCATCACTGGCTCGCTGGAGATGCTTGTGAAAAATCCCGTGATCTTCTTCGCCTATCTCTTTGTCCTCATCTATACAAGTTGGGAACTGACCCTCTTCGTGGTGTTGGTGCTCCCACTTTTGGTTTGGATTATGGGTGCTATTGGTCGCAAGCTCAAAAGTCAATCGCTCACCGCTCAAACAAAATGGAGCGAGACGATGTCGCAACTCGAGGAAACGCTTGGTGGAATGCGTATCATTAAGGCTTTTACAGCCGAGGATAAGATGAAGAAACGCTTTGACCAAGTGACTGACGAATATCGCAACGCCACGAGTCGTGTGAGTCTGCGCCAAGTGAGTGCTCACCCCGTGAGCGAATTTCTCGGAACAGTGCTCATTGTGCTCGTTCTTTGGTATGGCGGAACATTGATATTCGGGGAAAATTCTGTTATCGATGCTCCCACGTTCATCTTCTATATGGTGATACTTTACAGCACCCTGCAACCTCTAAAAGAATTCTCCCGCATTTCTTATAACATTCCCAAGGGTATGGCGTCGATGGAGCGTGTGGACAAAATTCTTTTGGCAGAGAACCCAATCCAAGACCCTGCCGACCCTGAACAACTCAAGACTTTGGAACACGAGGTGGAGTTCCGCAACGTTTCTTTCTCCTATACGGGCAACACAGACGTGCTGACTGAGGTTTCTCTCACCGTTCGCAAGGGACAGACCATCGCCTTGGTGGGACAGAGCGGTTCGGGGAAAAGCACCTTGGTAGACCTCCTGCCTCGCTATCACGACGTCACGGCAGGTGAGGTTCTCATCGATGGAAAAAATATCAAGAACTTCTGTGTTGCCGACCTGCGTCAGCTTATTGGAAATGTCAATCAAGAAGCCATCTTGTTCAACGATACATTCTTCAACAATATAGCTTTCGGCGTAGAGAATGCCACGATGGAGCAAGTTGTTGAGGCGGCAAAGATTGCCAATGCGCACGATTTTATTATGGAGTCGGAACAAGGCTATGACACCCTCGTGGGCGATCGTGGCGGAAAGCTCTCTGGCGGACAGCGTCAGCGCATCAGCATAGCCCGTGCCATTCTCAAAAATCCAGATATCCTCATTCTCGACGAAGCGACGTCTGCTCTTGACACAGAGAGCGAGCGTTTGGTGCAAGAGGCATTGGAGCGACTGATGAAAACACGCACCACTATTGCCATCGCTCACCGCCTTTCCACAATCCGCTCGGCAGATGAAATTTGTGTACTCCACGAGGGACGTATCGTGGAACGTGGCACACACGAAGAACTCCTCGCCCTCAACGGCTATTACAAACGTCTCAACGATATGCAACAACTATGAACGAACTCGCAGGTAAACGCATCCTTATCACTGGTGCATCGGGTTTCATCGGTAGCTTCCTTGTGGAACGTGCCCTAGCAGAGGGTATGGAAGTTTGGGCAGCTGTGCGCCGTTCCAGCTCGCAGGCTTATCTGACCGACCCACGTATCCATTTCATAGAACTCGACTTGGACGACGAAGCCCTCCTTGCCAGACAACTGCAAGCAGCAGGAGCTTGGGATTTTTGTATCCATGCAGCTGGCTTAACCAAAAGTCTTCGGACGGACGACTTCTTCCGTGTCAATACAGAAGGCACACGCCACCTCGTGCGCCAACTCCTCTCGACACAAACCCTCCGTGGGCGTTTCGTCTTTATGAGTTCGCTCAGCGTTTTTGGCCCCGT